>DATGAX010000129.1:0-3600 GCA_035312965.1 Acidimicrobiales bacterium | reverse complement strand
GGTGGACGCCGCGCTGGCCGCGTCCGGGATGAAGATCTACTTCACCGAGCCGCACACCGTGGAGATCGGCGGCGCCGACTACTACACCGCGGCGTCGCTGCTCTTCTACTGGCTGCCGCCCGGCAGCCACAACACCTTCACGATGAGCTTGGGCGGTTCGGGGGTGGCCGTGAGCGACGGGCAGAACCCCGACGCCGTCTTCACCGTGCCCTCCACCGTCCCGACGACCACGCCGGCGACGGTCGGCTCCACCGGGCCGGTCGCGGCACCGGCCCCGCTCCCCGCCGCCGGCGGGACGCCCACCAGCGGGGGTGGTCCCGGCTCGGTGTCACTGGCCGGTGTCTCGTCCCCTGCCGCCAACCCCTCCGACAGCGGCACCAAGCTGTCGCTGCCCGCCCCCCCGAGCGCCGCCCAGTCCGTGGTACCGGCCTCGGCCCGCCTGCCGGGCGGCATCGGCGTCGGATGGTGGATCCTGGCCATCCTGGCCGCCCTGGCCGCCGCCGGCCTGACCACGCGGGTGCCGGCCCTGCTGACCCGCCAGGCGGCGGCCGACTGCCCGCGAGCGACCCGCTCCCGTTCCTCTTTCGGCAAGTAACGAGTGCAAGAAGGTGACCCCATGACCGCCGTTGCAGAACCTCTCAGCTCGCAGGCCGCCCACCGCCGGCGCGAGGAGCGTCTCCTGCGGCTCCTCGAGCGGGCGTCGGCCTCGTCCCGGTTCAACCTGGGCGAGCGCTGGCTGTTCGCCCTCGGAGGCGCGCTCGTCGTCGGCGGGATCGTCGCCGTCATCATCGGATGGGTCGGGACGTCGCGCACCGTGCTCGTCGCCGGCCAGATCCCCTATCTGGTGTCGGGCGGGCTGCTCGGCCTCGGCCTGATCTTCCTCGGCAGCTTCCTCTACTTCGGGCACTGGGTGGCCGTCCTGGTCCGCGAGAGCCGCGAGCGCGGCGCCGAGGACCGGGAGGACCTGGCTCTGGTGCGACAGAGCCTGGAGGACATCCACCGCAGCCTGGCCACCGTCGCCGGGGCTCTGGCCGCCACGGCGACCGCCTCGAGCGCCCAGGCCACCAGCTCGACCGTCCCGGCCGCCCCGGCTGGCGTGGAGGCCGCCCCGGCGGCCGCACCCTCCTCGCACGAAGCAGCCGCTCCGGCCAACGGGAGCGGCCCCTATCCGATGGCGGGCCTGGCGTCGATGGCCGCCGCGGCCGGCGACGAGACGGCCCCCGTGCTGCTCGCCACCGAAACCGGTTCGATGGCCCACCGCCCGGGCTGCCGGGCCCTGGCCGGCAAGCCCAACCTGCGCAGCGTGAGCCTGGCCGAGGGCTACAAGCCGTGCGGCATGTGCCGCCCGCTGGACGTGGCCGGCCTGCAATGAGCCCGGCCGCCGAGTCGGAGCTGCCCCTCCTCGAAGTGGACGACGTGGCCGTCCGCTTCGGCGGCCTCCAGGCCCTGCGCGGCGTGCACCTGGAGGCCGAGCCCGGCTCCGTCACCGGGCTGATCGGCCCGAACGGGGCGGGCAAGACGACGCTCTTCAACGTGATCTGCGGCTACCAGCCCGCCACCACGGGGCGGGTCCGCCTCGACGGGGGCGACCTCAGCAGTCTGCCGCCCCACCGGCGGGCCCGGTTGGGCATCGCCCGGACATTCCAGAGGCTCGAGACGTTCGGCTCCCTCTCGGCCCGCGACAACATCCGGGTGGCGGCCGAGGTCCGCCGCGGCTGGTCGCGGGAGAAGGTGGACACCGACCGCATCACCGACGAGATCCTCGACCTGGTCGGCCTGCGCGCCGTGGCCGACGAGCAGGTGGACGCCATGCCGACCGGCCTGGCCCGGCTGGTGGAGCTGGGCCGCGCCCTGGCCACCCAGCCCCGTCTGCTGCTCCTCGACGAGCCGTCGTCGGGCCTGGACGAGAGCGAGTCGGAGGACTTCGGGCGCCTCCTGCTGCGCATCGCCGAGACCGGCGTCGGGATCCTCCTGGTCGAGCACGACATCGACCTGGTGATGGCCGTCTGCTCCGTCATCTACGTCCTCGATTTCGGTTCCATCCTGGCGTCGGGCCCCCCGGCGGAGATCCAGCGCAACGAAGCGGTGCGAGCCGCCTATCTGGGTGTCGGGGACGAGGCCGAGCACGCCATCGAGAAGCGGGTGGCGGCGGGCTGAAGCCCGGACCTAGGTCGGCACCGGCTCCCGCCCTTCCGGTGCGGCGCCGATGAACTCGTACTCCGGGTTGATCATGCCCGGGTGGCCCTGCAGCGAGGCGACCGTACCCTCGGCCGTGATCCTGCTCCCCGGGGCCAGCCCGGCGATCTGGCGCCGCCCCAGGAACACGAGGGTGATGCTGCCCTGGTCGTCGCTCAGCTCCACCTGAAGCGACGCCGAGTCGCCCCACGGCTTGACGGTGACGGACTTCACCCGCCCCGCCACCCGGGCCTTCTGCCGTACCTCCAGCTCCGAGATCGGGATGGCACCGGGGACGGCCGGCCTACCGTGGGCCCCGCCGTCGGCGTCCCCCTTGCCCGGCTCGCCGTGGCTCCGGGGGCGGGCCTTGCCCGTCGCGACCTTCCTCGACGCCCGGCGCTCCCGCAGCTCGGCCCGCACGTCGAAGGGGACGATCGTGGCGTTGACGTGGTCGAGCCGGCCGATGGAGGCGGCGATGTTCTCACCCACGGCGTCGTGCAGCACCCGGCCCAGCCCCCGGCCGTAGGCGCGGCGGGGCATGAGCACCGACACTTCGGTCTGGCCGTCGGCCGTCGCGTCCGTCGCCATCTCGAGGACGGCCCGGTCGATGCGGCGGTCCGGGCAGTCGATCAGCTGCAGGGGCAGGCGGCTGAGGCCCAGCCGGACCCAGCGGTCCTGGATGCGCTGGGCCCGGACGGAGTCGATCACGAAGTGCACGGCCCGGATGTCGTCGGCCGACAAGGTGCGGGCGTACTGGATGGCCCGCGCCGTGGCCAGGTCCAGCCCGTCGACGAGGACGAAGGCGACGTGGCGGCGCAGCGGGCGGGCCACCACCGCCTGCTCGGCGACGCCCTCGCCCAACACCGCCGCCTCCTCCTCGTAGAGCCGGTGGGTGCGGATGAGGATGTACATGAGGACGGGGAAGAGCACCACTACCGCCCAGGCTCCTTCGGTGAACTTGGTGACGGCGAAGATGACGACGACGACGGCGGACACGACGCCGGCGCTGCCGTTGATGAACACCTTGTGGCGCCAGCCCGGCGCCTTCGCGACCAGATGGTGCTTGACCATGCCGGCGCCGGCCATGGTGAATCCGCAGAAGACGCCGATGGCGTACAGGCTGACCAGCGCGTTGACCTTGGCCCTGGTGATCAGGAGCAGGGCCACCGCCACCCCGGTGAGGAAGATGATGCCGTTGGAGAACACCAGGCGGTGTCCCCGCTTGGTGAACGGCCGGGGCAGGAAGCGATCCTCGGCGACGAAGTTGGCCAGGAAGGGGAAGCCGTTGAAGCTGGTGTTGGCCCCCGTCCAGAGGATGAGCAGGGTGGCCAGCTGGACCATGTAGAAGCCCGCCTTGCCCACGAAGCTGCCACCGAAGGCGGCCTTGGCGACCTGGGATATGACAGTGGGGCTGCCCACCGAGTA
>DATGAX010000128.1:0-5787 GCA_035312965.1 Acidimicrobiales bacterium | reverse complement strand
AGGTCCGCACCCGGTCGAACAGCGGCGCGTCGACTTCCACGCCGAGCGGCTCGGGGCCCTCCCGCGCCACCTGGACGGTGAGATCGAGCCCGCCCCGGCGCAGATCCAGCTCCAGCTCCTGCTGGTCGGCCAGCAATTGGTACTCGATTACATCTCGGGGGAGCTGGCCGTCCATGGCGACTATCTGGTCGCCCGGTTGGAGCCCGGCCCGGGCGGCGGGAGACCCAGGGGCCACCGCCACCACTCGGGGCAGTGACATGGGTCCCGAGGATACCGCCGTTTCCGCATCCGACGAAGGTGCCGAAAGCGGCGTTATAGGGGAAGGGATCCGCGCCGATAGATAACGCAACAGCGCCCTGATCCCCTCCCCCCAGGAAACGATGGACGAAATAGTGCCCCGCACCCCTCTGTTCTCCCGCGGCCGAATGCGGGCCGCCGCCCTGGCCACGACGGCCCTGGCGAGCGTGCTGGCCCCCTCAGCAGGTGTCGCCGCCGCCCTGACCGGCCCGGCCCCGGCCCAGGTCGGCGCCCAGGTCCATGCCACCGCCGCCCTGTCCAGCTCCCCGATCGTCGGACTGGCCCCGTCGGGCACGGCCGGCTACTGGATGGCGTCGGCTGCCGGCGGCGTCTTCGCCTTCGGCGACGCCACCTTCCACGGCTCGCTGGGCGGCGTGCCCCTGGCCAAGCCCATCGTCGGCATGGCGGCCACCCCGACCGGCAAGGGCTACTGGCTGGTGGCCTCCGACGGCGGCGTGTTCTCCTTCGGCGACGCCCGCTTCCACGGCTCGACGGGAGGGGTGCCGCTGGTGCGGCCCATCGTCGGCATGGCGGCCACCCCGACCGGCCGCGGCTACTGGCTGGCGGCGTCCGACGGCGGCGTGTTCTCTTTCGGCGACGCCCGCTTCCACGGCTCGACCGGCGGCGTGGCCCTCCTCCAGCCCATCGTGGGCATGGCGTCGACGGCCACCGGCCGGGGCTACTGGCTGGTGGCGTCCGACGGGGGCATCTTCAACTTCGGCGACGCCGGATACCACGGCTCCGCCGTCACCTTCAACGCCCGCACCGGAGCCCACTCGGTGGGCGTGATCCCGGTCGGATCGGGCTACTGGGTACCCAACGACCAGGGCGAGGTCGACTCGCTCGGCGCCCCGACCGCGCCCAGCCCGTCCGAGCCGGTGGTCAGCACCTCGACCCCCACCTACCGGCTGCCGTACAACGTGATGCCGCCGGCGTCGGTGGCCCCGTCGGTGACCTTCCAGCAGGCCTGCTGGGTGGTGCCGGTCAACCCGGCGACGTGCGACGCCGCCGCCCTCGGCGACGTCAACCGGGCCCGGGCGGCCGAGGGCTACGGCCCGCTGCCCCTGCCGTCGAACTACGGCTCGCTGAGCCTGCGCCAGAAGGTGATCGCGGTGGCGGACGCCGAGCGCACCAGCCGGGGCCTGCCCGCCATGCCCGAGAACGCCAACCTGGACTCCATGGCCCAGGCCGGGGCGGTGGCCAACGGCGGTCAAGGCACCGACCCCACCGGTCCCTACGGCTACTCGTGGGGGTCCAACATCGCGTGGGGTGACCCCACCGCCCTGTCGGCCGACTTCGGCTGGATGTACGACGACGGGCCCAACAGCGAGAACATCGACTGCTCCTACGCCGGCGCCCCCGGCTGCTGGGGTCACCGCATCAACATCCTCGCCCCCTGGGGTGGCCAGGCCGGCGCCGGCGTCTACGACAACGCCGGGACCATGCAGCTGACCCAGCTCTTCGTCGACAACTACCCCTGAGCCGACTCCCGGCTCCCGGCCCCGCCCCGGTAGCCTCGGGGTGATGTCTCAGGTCGACCGGGTGCTGCTCGCCTCTCCGCGCGGCTTCTGCGCCGGCGTCGAGATGGCGATCAAATCGCTGGCCTGGATGACCCGGGTCTTCGAGCCGCCCGTCTACTGCTATCACGAGATCGTCCACAACGAGGTGGTGGTCGAGCGGTTCCGCCAGATGGGTGTGGTGTTCGTCGAGGACCTCGACGACGTGCCGCCCGGTGCGCCGTTGATGCTGTCCGCCCACGGCTCGCCGCCCCAGTTGGTGGAGGCGGCCCGGGCCCGGGGCGGGACGGTGGTCAATGCCGTCTGCCCGCTGGTCCGCAAGGTCCATCACGAGGTCAAGGTGCGGGCCCGGCAGGGCTACGAGATCGTCTACGTCGGTCACGAGGGCCATCAGGAGGCCATCGGCACCACCGCCGTGGCTCCCGACGCGGTGCGGCGCATCGAGCACCTCGAAGAGCTCGACGCCCTCCCCGACCCCGACGGCCCTGTGGCCTTCCTCGCTCAGACCACCCTGGCCGTCGACGAGTGGCGGACCCTGCTGGAGGCGGCCAAGGCCCGCTGGCCCGACCTGTGGGTGCCGGGCACTTCGGACCTGTGCTTCGCCACGACCAACCGCCAGACCGCGCTCAAGGCCATCGCGGCCCGCTGCGACGCCGTCATGGTCATCGGCTCGCGCACCTCGTCCAACACCCTGGCCCTCGAACGCACCGCCCACGCCGCCGGCTGCCCCCGGGTGCTCCGGGTGGACGACCAGGCCGAGCTGCCCGACGACCTCACCGGGACCGTGGGTGTCATCGCCGGGGCGTCCGCACCGGAGGAGATCGTGCAGGCCATCGTTGCCCGCCTGGCCCCCGCCGGCGGCGTCGAGGAGGTCACCGCGGTCGAAGAGGACGAGTACTTCCCGCTCCCCCGGGAGCTGCGTGACAGCGTCAAGCAGCTGGCCGTCCTGGCCGCCGTCGCCGGCCTGGCCCCCGGTGCCGACCCCACCGCCGGTGGCGAGCCCCCGCCCGACGACCGCTCCCTCTCCGCCGCCATGGCGTTGTCCGGACTGACCCACTGAGTCTTCGGCCCGGCCGGGCGCCCCGCAGGCCCGGCCTCCTCCACAGGCGGGGGCCCAAGCCCCGCCGTGGCCGTTGTCGCCCACGCCCCGCAGGCCCGGCCCACGCCGCGTCAGGCCCGGCCGGCCTCCTTCAGGGCGCGGTCGAAGCAGGCCTGCAGCTCCACCGCCAGGCGCTCGGTCATCTCGGCGACGGTCCGGCGGGGCAGCCGCTCCCCCTCCCCGCGGGCGGGAGGCAGGATGGGGTCCCCCACGACCATCACCACCTTGACCGGCATGATCCGGCGGCTGCCTTTGGGCATGGCCCACTCGCTGCCGCCGATCCCCACCGGGACCAGAGGCACCCCGGCGCGGGCCGCCACAAAGGCGGCCCCCTCGAAGAGCGGGTGCAGGGTGAGACCGGACTGCCGGGTGCCCTCCGGGAAGAGGACCACCGGCTCACCCGCCCGCACCGCCTCCTCGCAGATCCGCAACGCCTCCCGGTCGGGGGTGCCGCGGTGCACAGGAAAGCCACCGAGCGAGCTGAACAGCGCCCCCGACCAGCGGTACTTCCACAGACTGTCCTTGCCCATGAACCGGATGCGTCGCCGGGTCAGGCACCCGGCGAGGAGGGTGTCGACGTTCGAACGGTGCACGGGGGCGATCACGTAGGGCCCGTGGGCCGGCAGCTTGCCCTTGTCGCGGATCTCGACCCGCCAGTACAGCCGGCACACCACCTCGACCAGGCCCCGGGCGAAGGCGTACCAGACGAGGGACAGACGCCGCCTCACGACTCACCGATCCGTTGCGCCACCAGGGCCATGACCCTCTCCACCACCTCGTCGGCGTCGATGCCCGTGGTGTCGATCTGGACCGCGTCCTCGGCGACGGCCAGCGGCGACGCCGCCCGGGTGGAGTCGACCCGGTCCCGGCGGGCCAGCTCGTGGGCCACGTGGGCCACCTCGGCGGCGGCCGGCCCGAAGTCCCGGTCGAGCATCTCGCGGCTGCGACGGCTGGCCCGTTCCTCCTCGTTGGCCGTGAGGTACACCTTGACCGGCGAGTCGGGGAAGACGACCGTCCCGATGTCCCGGCCTTCCACCACCCCGCCGCCGCGCCCCTCGGCCCACTCCCGCTGGCGCATGACCATCTCGCGGCGAACCTCGGGATTGGCGGCCACCACGCTGACCGCCCGGGTCACCTCGGGGCTGCGGATCTCGACGGTGGCGTCGGCCCCGTTGACGGTGACCTTCTCGTCCACCGTGAGCTCGATCTGGCGGGCCAGCTCGGCCACAGTGGCCGCGTCGTCGGGGTCGATGCCCCGCCGCATGGCCTCGAAGGCCACCGACCGGTACATGGCCCCGGTGTCCAGGTAGTCGAGCCCCAGCCGGGACGCCACCCGGCGGGCCACCGTCGACTTGCCCGACCCGGCCGGGCCGTCGATGGCGATGATCCTCAGTCCTGCTGGCACCGCTGGAGGTCCTTTTCGAAGTCGGGGTAGCTGGTAGCCACCGCGTCCCACCCCTCTATGGCCACCGGTCCGGTGCCGGCCAGGGCGGCCACCGCCATGGCCATGGCCACCCGGTGGTCGCCGGCCGCGTCGACCTGCCCACCGGCCAGCGGCGCGCCATCCCCGATGACGGTGAGGCCGTCGTCGCGCCCTTCGGCGCGCGCCCCGACCGCCTGGAGCGCACCGACCATGGTGGCGATGCGGTCGCTCTCTTTGACCTTGAGCTCGGCCGCGTCGCGGAAGACGGTGGTGCCGGCGGCGTGGGCCGCGGCCACGGCCAGAACCGGTATCTCGTCGATCAGGCCGGGCACCTCGGCCCCGCCCACCTCGGTGGCGACCAGCGGGCCCGAACGAGCCCGGATGTCGGCCACCGTCGTCGCCGGGTCGAAGCCGATCAGCTCCACGTCGGCGCCCATGCGCTGCAGCACCCCCACGAAGGCGGCCCTTTGCGGGCCTACGTAGACGCCCTCCAGGGTCAGGTCACTGCCCGGCACCAGGCAGGCGGCCACCACCCAGAACGCCGCCTGCGACGGGTCGCCCGGGACCTCGAAGCTGGTCGGGGCCAGGTCGCCGGGATGGACGGTCACCCGGCCGGGCGCCACCTCCACCCGGGCGCCGGCCCGGGCCAGCATCTGCTCCGTGTGGGTCCGGGTGGGAACGGCCTCGCGCACCGTCGTCGGCCCCGCGGCCGCCAGACCGGCCAGGAGCAGGGCTCCTTTGACCTGGGCGCTGGGGACGGGCAGCACGTAGTCGATGCCCTTCAAATCCCCGCCCCTCACGGCCAGCGGCGGAAAACGTCCCCCGGCCCGCCCGTCGATGCGCGCTCCCATCGAGCGGAGCGGATCGGCGACCCGGGCCATGGGGCGGCGGGCGATCGACTCGTCGCCGTAGAGGATCGTCAAGCCGTCGACGGCGGCGGCCCAACCGGTCATGAGCCTGATGGCCGTCCCCGAGTTGCCCACGTCGATCACCGATTGCGGCTCGTGCAACCGGCCGCCGTCGACCAGCAGCCCGCCGCCGTCCTCTGTGACCCGGGCGCCGAAGGCCTCGACGGCCCGGCGGGTGGCGGCCACGTCGGCGCCGTTGGACAGACCGGTGATCCGGCTCGTCCCCTCGGCCCGGGCGGCGAGGAGCAGGGCCCGGTGGGATATCGACTTGTCCCCCGGCAGGCGCAGCCGGCCCCGCAGCGGGGCGGTCGCCGGAAGGGCGGCAAAGCGGCTCACGGCCCGATGGGGCGGACCGACGACCGGTAGTCGCGGCCGTGCAACGCCTCCCGTACCGCCGCCGCGACCGATCCGTCGACGACGAGGACCAGCACGCCCCGGTCTCCTTCTGCGCTGTGGGCGATCTCCAGGTCGTAGATGTTGACGCCCATCTCGCCGAGCAGGGTAGTCACCTCGGCCAGGACGCCGGGGCGGTCCGGCACCGGC
>DATGAX010000127.1:0-4174 GCA_035312965.1 Acidimicrobiales bacterium | reverse complement strand
GAACAGCACCACGAACGGAAAGCTCGGGGGAAGGCCGGACAGCACCGGGACCTGCCCGGCGTACTTGGTGGCCAGGCCGGCACCGATGCCGACGACCAGGCCCCCGACGTAGGTGAGCGGCAGGCTCGAAAACGACCCGATGGCGGCCGCTCCGAACGCCTGCACCACGAGCAGGGTCAGCACAGTGATGTTGAGCCCGATGCCCGGGGCGATAAGAAGGCCGGACAGGGCGGCGAAACTGGATCCGATCACCCATGACAGCACCCGGACACGCGTCGGGGAGATGCCGGTGAGGTCGAGCAGCTCGCCGTTGTCCACGACGGCGCGCATGGCCGTGCCCGTCCGAGTGGTGCGGAAGAACGCGAAGAGGACGAGCGCCGATGCTAAGGCGATGACCACCGTGATCACCTGATCGTCACCGACGTGGACCGTGCCGAGCCGGTGGACACCCTGTGGCAGGAAGGGCGGGAAGTCGACGGCGACGGAGCCGAAGATCACGACGATTATCCCCTGGATGGCCACCAGGAGGCCGACCGTGGCGACGATCTTGGCGGCGGTGGACACCCGCTCGAGTTCGCGGGCCAGCCGTTCGAAAGCCACCCCGGCCAACGGGGCCAGGATGAAGACGACGAGGAAGGCGGCCAGGCCCCACGGCAGGTGGTCCCGCTTCCAGAACTCGAAGAACACGTAGGCGGCGGCTGCCGCGGTGGCGCCGTGGCTGAAGTTGAAGATCCCGGTGGTCTTGTAGGTCAGGACCAAGCCGAGCGCGGCGATGGCGTAGACGGAGCCGTCGGTCAGCCCGATGATCAGATACGGGAGTACTTGGGTCATCCGGTGGCCTCGGTCGTCGCCACTTCCATCTCGGCATCCGGTCGGCAGACTTGGCAGGGCTGGCGACGGGCCCGCCGGTGCGCGGCCAGGGAAGTGGCCTTGACCGCCTTGCCGGACACCATGAGGCACTCCGGGCGGTGGTACAGGGACATCGACGGTGACGACACCAGGACGGAGGCGGTGGGCGCCGGCCGTTCAGGGGCACCCGAGACCACGGCGGATGACGGCGCGGCGGGGGCCGGGCCGAGCAGCACCTGACGGCGGAGGCGGGTCACCTCACGGAGGTTGCCGAACAACCACACCGTGTTGCCGGCAAGGGTCACGACGAGGCCCCCGGCCGCGATGCTCGCGGCCAGTTGGACCCGGCTCGGCTCGGCCGTCGCCCGGCACACGAGGTACCCGGCGAGGATCAGGACGAGGCCCACCAGGTTCACCATGATCACGCTGGTCACCTCGCCCGCCCGCCAAGGCGTGTCCGGGTGGTTCCCGCCGTTCAACGGGCGTTGGAGATGGTCGGTTCCTCGGATACCTCCGCCGGAGCGTCGCGCTGGTCCCGGATCTCCAGGAGCACCCGCCACTGGTCCCTGAGGTCGGCCGAGAGCCAGAGCGTGGCACCGAGGCCGAGGAGGAACAGCCCGAGGATGCCACCGCTGATCACGTATGGCATCTGGGCCGCTACGTACGCGTTGTCCCTGACCCCGACGATTCCGAGGATTACCGCGATGAGCCCGGCCAGCACCGTGACCCAGGCGGCCAACCGGTCCCACAGGATACGAAGGATGGTCAGGAAGTCCATGGACGCCTCACTGCGTAGATGCGAACAAGGAATGAGCCGCCCAGAATCACCAGGGCAGCGAGAATGATGATGGCGAAGAACCCGATGCCGTCCTGGCTGGCGAAGGCCACCAAGTTCTCTCCTCCGTTCGACACGGGGGCTGGGCCGGTTACGGCGCCGGGCGAGCCGGTCCCGCCGGTCGGTGCGTTACCCGCGCCTTTGGCGGGGAACGAGGGAGAGGGAGCGGACATCGCGACCCCGCTGGAGGTCCCGGTGGACCCGGAACTGATAGGGCTGTTAGCAGAAGCCGGCGATGTTCCGACGGTCGGGGTGCTCGTAGAGGGTGACGGGCCGACTCCGGTCAGCGAGCCGGGGGGCGTCGCCGGGCCAGGACCCGAAGCGGTCTGCACGGCGGCCACCGCCCGCCCGAATGTGTACGTGTAGGTGTCACCGGACTTGGACTCGGTGATGACCAAGGCGCCAGAGAGCACCTGAGTAGGGGTGATGGTCGGCCTTGTCACGGTGACGGTGAGCCCGGCCGACGCCAGCGGGGCGGTGACCGACGACGTGTCAGGGAGGGCATGATCAGTCCCTGCAAGGGTGATCCCGTGGGAGTCGATGGTCACGGCCACGCCGGCGATCGTGGCGTCGGATACGACGGTCTGGGTCGACGGGTGGGAGGTTCCGTCCGGTCCGACCTCGAGAGTAGCGGTCGACTTCACCGCTCCGATGTGGAGGACGCCGGCCAACGCGATGTCCTGGGCCTCCCCGGCCGCCTGGGCGGTGACCCCACCGTCGGAATCAATCTGGGAGAGGGCGGTGGCGGTCAAATCACCGACCCCGTTGACCGCGGTGGGTGCACCGGCCACGGCCGAGGCGCTCGACATCGTCGCTGTGCTGGCGGCCTTGAGCAGACCGCCTTCGGCGCTCGCCGATGGAGTCGACGGGGCCGATGACTGGGCGACGAGCGGGTAGCCGGGCAGATTCAGGTTGGTCTCGCCCGCCACCAGGCCGGGGCCGGACAGGATCGTGGCGCCCGGATACGGATTAGAGGCGAAGCCGGTCGAGGTGCCGAGCTCGTTGACCTCGGTCTGGGCCGTGGGCGCCCCAGCGTCAACCACCTGCGAGCTGAGGGGGGCGTCGGGCACGTAGACCTGCGTCCGCATGCCGTCGGCGGCACCGATCACGTCGAATGACACGATGGCGGCGTGGGCGACCGGGCCGAATGACCGTGGCCCGATCCCGAAAGGCAGCGCGAGGGCCAGGCCCGCGGCCGCGGCGGCGACGCCGATCCGGCGCAAGGGGCGGCTGGTCACACCCGGCTGTCGCACATCGGGGTCAGCCCGTTGAGGGCGTTCCATCTGTTGTTCTGGAAGATCAGGCCGAACCAACACGTGGAGGTGGTCCCGGCGTTGGCGGTGTGGGCGTTGTAGGTCAAGGGCAGCTCCAACCCGTTGACGTCGAAGTTCTTGATGGCCCAGAGCCCGGCGAGGATCTTGGGGGTCGTCGGGACCGACGTGCCGATGGACGTGTCGATCACGTGTTGGAACAGTTTGGCGGCGGCCCAAGAGAGCGCGGTGTACTGGCTGAGGATCGACCCGGGCGCGTAGGTCTTGAACGCCCGGACGTACTCGGCCACGGCCGGGCTCGTTGCATCACCATCGAACGGGAAGGCACCGTTGGCCCCGACCACGTTGGTCAGTCCGGACACCTGGGAGTCACCGTCGTTGGGCGAAGGGGCGATCCAATCCGGGTGGTAACCCTGGCGCAGGCAGGACTCCACGATGCGGTGGAACGTATTCTCGTCGCCGATGCCCTCGACGACCTGGGCTCCGTTGCTCTGGGCCTGGAGGCACTCAGATGTGAAGTCCGGCTGGGTGATCGAAATGTGGGCGGAGTACACGACCTGCATGCCCAGAGCGGCCGCCAGTCGGGGGCTGTCGTTGTAGTAGCTGGTACAGGCCTGCGATTCGACGCACGCCAGGTCGGCCACCTTGGTGACGTGGAACGTGTTCTTCGCCTCCAGCAGCTCGCCTCCGATCAGCGCGTCGGTGGCGGCCTGGAGGTTGAAGTACATCTGGTTGGTGGTCCACGCCGAGTTGCCGTCTCCCGCGCCGATGACCGGGATCTGCTTCGAGTCGAGGAAGGACTCGCCGGCCTGCGCGGTGAGGTTGGCGCCGTTGTCCACGAAGGCGAGCACGTGCTTGTTGTTGACGAGGTCCTCGATGTCGCTCTGGTAGGTCGACGGGTTGCCTCCGTCGTCCTCGACGATGACCTGGATCGGGTGACCGTCCACGCCGCCGTGCGCGTTCTCCCACTTGGCCCACACTTGCAATGTCTCCGGTTCGTAGGCGAGGACTGCGCCTGGGGCCCCGGAATAGTCACCCACGCTGCCGACGAGTATGGGAGTGTGGTCCCCCCCGCCGGCTCCCGAACTGATGCCACCGGTGCCATTGGTGCCGCCGGTGGCACCGGACGAAGCGGTCGGCGATTCGGACCCCCCGCTTCCCGATCCGGCCTTCGCTCCGCTTGACCCGATCTGGCCGCCGCTCCCGGTCCCTCCCCCCG
>DATGAX010000126.1:0-3718 GCA_035312965.1 Acidimicrobiales bacterium | reverse complement strand
AAGGCATTCGAGCCGGAGGCGAAGAAATCGGGGTTCTGGACAAAGGGCAGATCTATCGACAGGCCCCCGACCACGGGTACTCCCGTCGACTGGATGTAGGAGGCCCAGCTGCCGTCTCCGTTGTCCTGCTCCCCGAGGATGGCGACGACGTGGTTCTGCTGCACCAGTTCCTTGACCGCAGTGAGACCGCCGGCCAGGTTGTCACCGAGGTCCTTGACGATGAGGTGTACGGGATGGCCGTTGATGCCGCCGGAGGCGTTGACGGCGGAGGCCCACGCCTCCAACGCCTTCGGCACGCCGCCCTGCGACGAGGCCTGGGCGCCCGTGAAGCCCCCGACCGTGCCGATCTCGATCGGCGTAGCGGCGGCTGTGGTGGCGGCGCCGGTGGTGGCGGTGGTACCGCCGGTCGCTCCTGTGGACTTGCCGCTCGAGCTGCAGCCGGCCGCCAGTCCGAGCGCGGCCGTCAATGCAAGCGCGGTGAGCGCACGTGTGCGCATTCCTTTGTTCCCCTCTCGGTAGAGCGGACCCGTGGACGTGGGTCTCATGCTTTCCTGGGACGAGCTTACCGTATTAAGTAGCAGTTATTCAAGCCCCTGGCCCAGAAAATCTCGTCTGTAGGGCCATATTGGGACGATTCAGTATCAGTTATCGCCACTTCCAGACGGGGTCACGCTTCTCCAGGTAGGCCTGCCGGGCCTCGCGGCTGTCCTCGGTGGTGAGCAGCCGGGCGGTGTAGTCCTGCTCGGTGCGGTACGCCTCCTTGAGAGGCAGCCCTTCCGTGCGGTTCATCGACTCCTTGGCCAGGCGAAGGGCCAGGGGGCTCTTGGCGGCCAGCTGCCGGGCCAGGTCCCGGGCGGCCGGCATCAGCTCGTCCGACGGGACCACCTTGCGGACGGAGCCGAGGCGGTGCAGCTCATCTGCGGAGACCCGCTCGCCGAGGAAGAACATCTCCCGGGCCTTGTGGCGCCCGACCATCAACGACAGGTGGGCGCTGGCCCCGAGCAGGCCGACGTCTATCTCCGGAGTGGAGAACGTGGCGTGGTCGGCCGCGATCAGCATGTCGCAGCACGCGGCGAAGGCCAGCCCGGCGCCGACAGCCGGCCCGTTGACGGCGCCGATGACCGGGACGGGGCAGTCGACGATGGCCCACATGGCGTGGCGGGCCACCCGGCCCGGGTCGACCGGATCGGGCGGCGACGTGTCGTTGAGGTCGGCGCCGCCCATGAAGGCCCGGGTGCCGGCGGCCGTGAAAATGGCGGCTCTCACGTCCCGGCGGTCAGCGAGTGACGTGAACGCTTCGGCGATGTCGGCCAGGGTGGGCCGGTCCACAGCGTTGACCGGCGGACGGTCCAAGGTGACGGTGGCGATGCCGTCCGCCGCATCGATGGTGATGGCCCCCATCTCTCTACCTCCCCGTGAAGCGAGGAGGCCGCTTCTCGGCGAAGGACCGGATGCCTTCCTTGAAGTCGTCGGACCGGACGCCCAGCTCCTCGTAGATGGCCTCATTCTGCATCGCCACCGCCAGGCCGGATTCGAGGTTGGTGTGAAGGAGAGCCTTGGTCAGGCCGATGGCGACGGTGGCCATGCCGGCGAACTCCTCGGCTGTCCGCCCGGCCGTCTCGTCCAGGTCCGCGTCGTCGACGCAGGTGTTGACGAGGCCCCACTCAGCCGCCGTGCGCCCGTCGACGGGGCAGCCCCGAAGAATCATCTCCTTGGCCCGGGCCAGGCCGACCAGCCGGGGGATGAGCCAGCTGTTACCGCTGTCCGGCGTGAAACCCTTGGTCACAAAGGGGACCCAGAAGCGGGCCGTGTCGGAGGCGACGGTCACATCGGCGCTCAGGGCCAGGGCGTTGCCCACGCCGGCGGCCCAGCCCCGGACCGCGGCCACCACGGGCAGCTGCACGGAGGTGATGGTCTGGATCATGCGGTGGGCGCCGACGGCCAGGTTGCGCTGGAGGTGGCCGGCTCGGGGCCGGGCGGGGCGGTCGCCGCCTTCGGTGGCGCCCTCGTCGGCGCCTCGGCCGGGGCGGTTCGACTCGACCAGGTCGATCCCGGAGCAGAAGTCGGCGCCGGCGGCTTGGATCAGGATCACCCGGTCGCCTTCGTTGCGGCCGGCCGCCTCCACCTCCTCCGTGAGCCGCGAGACCATCTCGACGGTAAGGGCGTTCTTGCGCTCCGCCCGGTCGAGGGTGAGGGTGACCACCCCGTCGCGGCGGGTGACGGTCAGCAGTTCGGAGGAATCAGGTCTGGTCAACGAGACGACAATAGAGTATCATCCATTCGCTAGCAAGAGCGCTGTTGAATCAGATCGCCGGAGAATGACGACATTTAAGGATCAGATATTGCAGGAGCTGCCGGCCCGGATCCGGGGCGTCCTCGAGATCGACCCGGGTGCCCCGGCGCTCGAGTTCGAGGGGATCACCCGGCCGTGGTCGTTCCTGGCCGGCGCCGTGGCCGAGCTGGACGAGCGGCTGACGGCACTGGGCCTCGGCGAGGGGACTCCGGTGGGGATCGTGGTCCGTAACCGGCCCGACTCGGTCGGTGCCATCATCGCCGTGCTGGGGACGAGCCGTTGTGTGGTCACCCTCAGTTCGGCCATTCCGCCCACTGCGCTGGCGGAGGACATCCGGTCGTTGGCGCTGCCCGTCGTCGTCATGGGCGACCGGGACTGGGGGGCGGAGGGTGTGGTGACGGCGGTGGTCGACGCCGGAGGTGTGGCCGTTCGGGTGTCGGCTGGGGGCCTGTTCGTGGCCGAGACGGAGGGGGCGGCCCGGCGCTCGACGGTGCGGACGATGCCGGGGGTGGCGGTGCAGATGCTCACCAGCGGTACCACCGGACCGCCGAAGCGGATCGACCTCTGCTACCGCAGCCTCGAGCACGAGTTCGAGAGCACCGCCGCCTACAGCCCCACAGCGGATGTGGGGTCGGTCCGGCTGCGCTCGGGGACGTCGATCCTGTGGGCCCCGCTGCTTCACATCGGCGGGATGCGAGGCCTCATTTCCTCGGTCGTGTCAGGCCGGCGGATGGCGCTGCTGGAGCGCTTCGATGTCGAGGCGTGGCGCCGCCTCGTAGTGGAGCACAGGCCGCCGGTGGTCTCACTGGCGCCGACCGCCCTGCGTATGGTGCTGGACGCCGGCGTCCCGGTGGAGACGTTCGAGAGCGTCCGGGCGGTTTTCGCCGGTACGGCGCCGCTCGTTCCGGAGGTGGCGGACGAGTTCCGGGACCGTTACGGCGTGCCGGTGCTGGTGGTCTACGGGGCGACGGAGTTCGCCGGCGGCGTGGCCGGATGGACGCTGCGGGACTGGGAGCAGTATGGAGAGACCAAGCGGGGGAGCGTGGGCCGGGCCAACGCCGGCATCCGCGTCCGGATCGTGGACCCCGACTCGGGGCAGCCGGCCGGCTCCGGCCCTCCCGGCGTGCTCGAGGTGATGGGGCCGCAGCTCGGCACCGACGACTGGGTGCGCACCACAGACCTGGCCCGCATGGACGACGACGGGTTCATCTGGATCCTGGGGCGGGCCGACGACGTCATCATCCGGGGCGGCTTCAAGATCTCGACGACCAAGGTGCGTGATGCCCTCGTCGGCCACCCGGACGTGGCCGACGCATCCGTAGTGGGTGTGCCGGACGCCCGCCTGGGGCAGGTCCCGGTGGCCGCGGTCGAGGCGAAGCCCGGAGCGAGCCTGAGTGCCGAGGGTCTCGAAGCCTTCCTGCGCGA
>DATGAX010000125.1:0-2155 GCA_035312965.1 Acidimicrobiales bacterium | reverse complement strand
CGGGAGTACAAGTTCGACGTCCCCGTCGACCTCGAACCGCCCGCCCTGGACACACTCGTCGGACAGGTCCAGATCCTTCCCCGCCAGGGCCTCAAGACCACATACTTCGACACCCCCGATCTCCGGTTGTGGGCGGACGGGATCACCCTTAGGCACCGGACGATCGCTGACGACGGCCGGCCGGGTAAATGGACGCTCAAACGGCCGGCCGGGTCGCCGGGCCGCGGCGAGATGGCCCGGACGGAGTCGTCCTGGTCGGGCCCGGGCGACCACATCCCGTCCGGAGCGGTGGACGCCGTGGCCGGCCTGCTCGGCGGGGCCCCGCTGCAGCCCGTCGTCGTGCTCGAGTCCGAGCGGAGCCGGATGCTGCTCGTCGACGTGGCCGGCGGCGAGCCATGGGGCGAGGTGGACGACGACCTGGTCACCGTGGCATCCGGGGCCCGGGCCGGGACCCGCTTCCGGCAACTGGAGCTGGAGTTGCTCGGCGCCGGCTCGCCCGCCGTGGCCGCCGTCGTGGCCGCGTGGACGGCTGCAGGAGCGGTGCCCGGCGGGGGGTCGAAGTTCGCCCTGGCCGCCGGCGTCTCCTAGCTGGTCCGCTCCTCCCGACGTCCCCTCAGGGGACGGCCATGTGGCCGCGTAATCCGACCTCCACCACGTCGAAGGCCCGGTTGGTCAGCTCGTGCAGGTCGTCGCGACCCGAGGACCGGACCCACTGGGTCAGTGCGGCGCGGAATGCTCCGACGATGGCCGCTCCGGCCGTCCGCGGGAACAGATCCCCGGGATCCGCCCCGGTGCGGTCGGCGACGGTGGCCGCGATGGCCCGCTCCCACTGCACCAGGAACTCGAGGTTGCGGGCGGCCAAGGTCAGGGCCGCGTCGCTGATCACGCGGGAGCGGGCGAGTACCGCATCGGACCGGTCCACGTACCAGTCGGCGAGCTGGTGCAGTCCGTCCCGCGCCGCCTCCAGAGGATCCGAGGCATCCGAGCCGGACAGGGACTGGGCCAGCTGCCCACTGAGCTCCGGGTAGTCGGCGAGGAGGGCGTCCTCCTTCGTCTCGAAGTACCGGAAGAAGGTGCGGCGGGACACGCCCGCGACTTCCACGATCTCGTCGACGGTGACGGCGGCGAAGCCGCGCTCGCAGAAGAGGCGCAGTGCGGCGGCGGCGATCTCGGCTCGGGCTCGGGCCTTGTTGCGCTCGCGCAGGCTCGGGGCCGCGTCAACCCCCATGGCGGCGATGCTAACAGAGTGTGTATCGAATGTCACACAGGCATGGATTGACAGACGGGTATTTTCTGCCATAATGTCACTTAGTGTCAGAGAGGAAGTCCGAGATGCTAGAAGCTCCGATTCGTTCCACTTTCGTCTCACAGGTCGCCGCCCTCGGCTTCGCCGATGCCGTCGACCGCGCCGACCACCTGACCGGTGAGGAAATCGTCGCCGGGCGGGCCCGCCTGGAGATCCAGGAACGCATCGGCGACGGCCTGGCCGGCGCCGTGTGGTACAGCGGTCTCCTGCGCACGGGAGCCGTGACGCGCCCCCTGCGGGTCGACGTCGTGGTCTCTCCCTGGTCGGCCGGACGCACCGAGATAGGCCTGCGGCCCCTCGGCCGCCTCGGTTTCACCGACTCGCTGCGGGCCAGGCGGTTCTTCTCGGCGGCCTGGTCGGTGCTGCCCGTCCTGATCGACCGTCTGGCCGCCGGGCGCCGCACCGAGGTCCCCGCCCCGGCACCGGTCGGAGTGGCCGCCTAGCCGCTCGCTCGTCACAACACGTCGCCCTTCCCCCCGGGCGTCGGAAGGAGGGCCGCCCGATCCCCCCCGGGCGGCCCTCTTCCATTTCTCTCCCTCTTTCCCGATGCGGAGGGGATCGAGTGGCAGCGGGCCGGCGATTGTGTGCGAAAAGTGACAATCTCCCCGTAGGGCGGTGCACACTATCGACGCCGGCGTCGTATCGGATCCGGGGCGGACCGCCGCCGCGTGCACCAGACCGCCGGGCCCCGAGCGGTAACCTCGCATGGCCCCAGCGGCGCACTGCGCCGCCCCGCCGGAGCCCCCATCGACCATGGACCCCCGCACGTCCCAAGCGCCCGAGCGCCCCGTTCCCGGATTCCGGCCCGTAGCCGGCGATCCGCCCCCGCCGCCCCGGGCCGCCACGGCG
>DATGAX010000124.1:0-3288 GCA_035312965.1 Acidimicrobiales bacterium | reverse complement strand
ACTGGTCGGTCGTCCAGGCCGTGGCCGTGCTGCCGTCGACGACGAGCGGGACCCGGCCCGGGTCGTCGAGCTGGTGCCCGGCGACGGAGAGGTACTCCTGAACGCCCACGATGGACAACGACGGCCCCGACGCCGGCGTCGACACGTGGGGAGCGGTGCGCCCCGGCCGGTGGCCGGAGCCGGCCAGCAGGGCGACCATGGCCACGACGGCGCCGATCACGACGAGGCCCAGCACGACCCAGCCCACCGTCCGTTCGATGTCGCGGCGGTCGGGCCCGGGCACCGGTGCTAAGCCGTCGTACTCGTCCGTACCCCGATCGGAGGTGGCGCCGATCAGCCGGGTGGCTCCCGGATCACCGGGGCCGAGGGGCGGCCGCCGGGGGCCGCCCGGCGAGGCTCCATCCCGGGGAGAGTCACCCGGCGGCCCGCCCGGTAAGGCCGTGGTGGGCGCCGCCGAAGCGGCCACCGCCGCCACCCGGGCCTCCGCCACCGCGGCCGGCGTGGTGGCAGCCCCGGGGGCCGGCGCGTCCCGGGGCGGATTGGGATGGGGGGTGGCGACCGGCGGTCCCGCCGGCCGGGCCGCCCGCGCCGCCCACCCGGGTCTTTCCGACTCCGGCGGCGCCAGCGGACCGAGGGCGTCGAGCCGGCGGCGGGCCTCGAGCGCCGACGGCACCCGGCGGTCCGGGCTCTTGGCGAGAAGGTCGACGACCAACCGGTCGAGCGGCCCCGGCAGGCCCCGCACCGACGCGGAGGGCTTGGGCACCTTGTCACCCAGGTGGGCCAACGCGGTGGCCATGTCGGTGTCGCCGACGTAGGGCGGGCCGCCGACCAGCATCTCGTACAGGACCACGCCGAGGGAGTACAGGTCGGCCCGGGCGTCGGGCTCCAGCCCCCTGATCTGCTCCGGGCTGAGGTACTTGGGCGTGCCGAGCACCATGCCGGTGCGGGTCAGGTCGGCCCCGGCCCGTTCCCCCGCCTTGGCGATACCGAAGTCGGTGACCTTGACGCGGACGCCGCTCCAGTCGTCGTCGATGAGGAGGATGTTGGCCGGCTTGACGTCGCGGTGCACCAGGTCGGCCTGGTGGGCGTAGGCCAGGGCGTCGGCGACCTGCCGGGCCACGGCCACGGCCTGCCAGGGCTGGAGCCGGCCGTAGGCGTCGAGGCACTGGCGCAGGTTCTGGCCCCGCACCAGCTCCATGACGATGAACGCGGTGCCGTCGTCCAGGCCGGTGTCGAAGGTGGCGACGATCCCGGGGTGGGCCAGACGGGCGGCGGTGACCGCCTCGCGCCGGAAGCGCTCGAGGAACACCCCGTCGTAGGCGAGATGGGCCTGCAGCACCTTCACCGCCACCGGGCGGGACAGGACCTCGTCGTGGCCCTCCCACACCTCCGCCATGCCGCCGCGGGCGATCGGTGCGACCAGCCGGTACCGCCCGCCGAGGACGCGTCCGACCCCCGGCGGCTCGATGGCTTGGTCGAATCCGGCCACGTCGATCCCGAGGCTAACGCCCTTACGGCGCCCGGCGGGCGCGCTAGGCCGGTATCCAGGCCACGCCGATGGCGCCGCGGCCGGCGTGGGAGCCGATGACCGGCCCGACGTCGCCGAACAACGTCGCCCCATCGGTGGGGGTGATGCCCTCGAGCAGGCGCAGGAACTCGTCCAGATCGGGCGCATCGGCCGAGAACACGGCCAGCCTCGACACCGGCCCGGCCGCCCGGACCTTGTCGGCCAGATACTGGAGCGAGCGGCTCCGGGTCCGTTGCTTGGACTCCTGCTCCACCACCCCGTCCCGCACCTCGATCACCGGCTTGATGGAGAGCATCGAGCCCAGTAGGGCCTGCGCCCCGCCGATGCGGCCCCCCTTCTTGAGGTTCTCCAGGGTGTCGATGGCGCCGTACAGCTTCAGCCGGCCCACCGCCCGCTCGGCCGCCTCGACCACCTCGTCCAGGCCGGCACCGGATTCGGCCGCCCGCGCCGCCTCGGTGACGACCAGGCCGATCCCGAGGGTGACCGTCAGGGAGTCGACGACCCGGACCGGGATCCGGCCGGCCAGCGTCTCCGCCGCCTGGTGGGCCGACTGGATCGTCGCTGACATCTTGGATGACAGATTGATGCAGACGACCCCCGACGCGCCGGCGTCGGCCATCTCCTCGAAGGCGGCCTGGAACTGGCCCGGGGAGGGCGCCGCGGTCGACGGCAGGTCCGGCGAGCTGGCGCAGCGGGCCCAGAACTCCTTGGTGGAGAGCTCCTGGCGGTCGAGCAGCTCCTCGTCGCCGAACCGGATCCGCAGGGGTACCAGGCCGATCCCGAGCTCGGTGAGCGTCTCGTCCAGCAGGTCGCAGGCGCTGTCGGTCACTATGCGGACGCCAGCCACTTATCGCCTCATCTCCCGGCCCGGGGGGCCGTATATATCGGTTTCCGCCATTGGACCGCCCCCGCCCCCCGATGGTGACATCGCCGGCGGGTCCCGCTCGAAGAAGCTGTCGACCTGTGGGTCGCCCGACGAGGTGGCTGTGGCGAGCGGGCTGGGGACCATGCCCTTGGGCCGCCGGCCCCGGCGCAGGTCCCGCCCCCACCACAGCACCAGGGCGAGCAGGGCCACGATGATGAGGATGACGGCGGCACCCGACACCGCCGTACTGCGGACGGTGTCCTGGTCGTAGGCCAGCGGGTTCCTGCTCCCGGGCGGCGTGCCCGGCGGGTACAGGTAGACGTAGAGGGGCGATACGCCGGACGAGCGGGCCTGGACCGGCACCTTCAATGTGGTGTTCTGCGATTCCAGGGTCAAATCGCAGACCTCAGTGGACTCGGATCTGACCGTGCACGTCCCGTTGCGTGGGGTGAACCGGGTGAAGATGAGGTGCTGGCTGGTAAGGACCAGCTCCACGTGCGGGTGGGAGCTCCCGGTGGCCAGGATGGTGATCGGGACCTGCCCGACGCTCGAGGTCAGCGTGATGGAGGTCGAAGGCGGCAGCGACACGACGTGACGGATTCGGTCCGTCGCCTGCGCAATGCCGCCCAGCACGACGCCGCGCTGGTCGTCGGGCAGCGGGTCGGACTCGGCGAGGAGCAGCTGCTGGCCCAGCGCCGCCACCTCGTTGCTCGACCCGAACACCTGGCCCAGGTCCGTGATGGCCTGGCGGGCGTCGTTGACGTCGCGGGCCGAGGCGAACAGGCCCTGGGCGCCCGGGGACTGGCCACTCGCCGGCGAGCGGGTGGTGGAACGAGTCTGCAGCCGGTCGAACAGGCCGCCGGCGGTGACGGCGGCCACCAGGGGGTTGCCCTTG
>DATGAX010000123.1:0-2153 GCA_035312965.1 Acidimicrobiales bacterium | reverse complement strand
GCTGAGACATGGAGGTGGTTTCGTTGCCGAGGCCGCGCCGAGCCGGAGTGCTCATCGCCCTGACGGGATCGCTCATGATCGCCACCCCGCTCCCGGGGCGGGCGCAGACGACCGGAGACAACTCGGCGGGGGGCGGGCCGTCCACGCTGGTCCAGTTCGATGCGCGGGGTGTCGCCTCCACGGGCACGTTCTGCGTCCTCTTCGCCCGGGCCTACCCGCTGCGCGTCTGCGGTGGCAACCTCGAATCCACGGCGGTGGCCACGTCGGACCCCCGGGGCTACAGCCTGGCCGGATTGGCCCCGGTACCGGCCGCCGCCAGCATCGGGCTGGTCATCCCCAACAACGACCCGATCACGGGCACTCCCGTCCCCGACGACGTCAAGGGGGCCCTGAAGTCGTTCGACTTCTCCAACACCCCCAGCCAGTGCCAGGCGTCCTACCCGCCCGTCAAGGAGGGTGACGACGAGCGGACCTGCGGCGGCCCCACCGCCGGTGACCGGAACCTGGGCCTGCGAGGCTCCGAGATCAACGGCCACGCCAAGACGTCGGCGGCGGCCAACGACCCGTTCTCGACCAGATCGGAGGCCACGTCGCGAGCCAACGAGGCCGAGATCCCCAACCTCCAGGCCAAGCTGCGGTCGGTCCGGTCCTTCGCCCAGGCCGGGCTCAACCCCGACGGCCGGCCCCAGGGCTTCAGCGAGGTGAACATCGCCGACCTCCTGATGTTCGGCAACGTCGTCCATCTCAGCGGGATCCGCTCCACGACCGCGGTGGCCAGCGACGGGACGGAGCCCGGGACCACCGCCGTGTCGACCTTTGGGATCGCCTCCGCCACGGTCGCCGGCATCGGTGTGGTCATCGGCCCCGACGGTGTGTCGGTGGCCGGGAAGCCGGCCGGTGACCCGGCCCTCGTCGGCCAGCTCACCAAGCAGGTCAACGAGGCGCTGGCCAAGGCCGGGGGCGTCTCCCTCAAGATGCTGCCCGCCCCCCCGGTCCACAACGAGAACGGCCGGGTGACGGCCGCCTCCGGGGCCCTCGAGATCACCTACCACCCCGAGCCGGAGACCGAGGTGGTCTACCGGGCGGGCTACACCACGGCAGCGGTCAACAGCGTCAGCGCGGCGGCCGAGGCCGCGGTGCCCGATGTTCCGGCGTCCGGCGCTCCGCCGGCGACCCCGCCGGCCACCGAGTCGGCGGCGCCGAACGACACGACGGCGGCTGCTGGCAGCGCCTCGTCGCCGGTGTCGTCGGGCGAATCCTCGCCGGCGACGTTCGCCGCCGCCAGTGGCGGATCGTTCCCGACCCCGCCGGCGGCCTATGCCCCGGCCGGGTTCGAACCGGCTCCAACCGGCGGCTTGACCCCCGAGGTCGCCGCCGGAGCGGCGCGGATCACGGGCGACCCCCGGCTGCTGCACCGCCCGTTCCTTCCGGCCATGTCCACGACGCTGCCCCCGAGCCGTCTCAAGCTCCTCTTCCCCGGCTACGCCGCCCTCGTGGCGGCCGCGGCTGTCCTGGCCAAGGCCCGCCGGCAGCTGTTCCGGGGCCGTCCGTCACCGCAGGTGTGAGCGAGTCACGAAAGGGACCGATTAGCGATGATGAGCACCGAACACGTCGACCTCACCGATCATCTCGTGCTCAGAGGCGGGACGGAGCCGTTGCTGCCTCCGGCGACTGAGCAGTCCCAGTCGAAGCGCGTCGTGCTGGATTGGCGCCAGGCGCTCGGCGGGCTGCTGATCCTGGCCGGTGGCATCGTGCTGGCCGTCGCCTGGGTGGGCATCAGCGGCGAGGCCGAGTCCTACAAGCAACTCCCGTACTTCCTCTCCGGGGGGCTCGGCGGCGGGGGCCTCGTGGCGCTGGGCATCGTCTGTCTGGTCGCCTATGAGCACTTCTGCGACCGGCGGAGCATGGCCAACCTCGAGGACCACCTGCGCTACCTGGAGGACGGCCTCGGCCTCGAGGTCATCGCTCTCCGGCGCCGGCTGGAGCAGGTCGAAGCCGACGGGCGCCAGGCCGGGACCCGGCGATGACCCTCACCGAGACCGGGCCGGGGCCGAGCGGCGTCACGACGAGCGACCTCCTCGTCGTCGAGGACATCACCGTGCAGTTCGGCGGTGTCGTCGCCAACGACAACGTGTCGCTCTCCTGCCGGCGTG
>DATGAX010000122.1:0-2249 GCA_035312965.1 Acidimicrobiales bacterium | reverse complement strand
TACCACATCTGCGGCATCGCCGGTCTGGTCGTCTTCGCCATTGCGCTCTTCGGCCTCAAGGAGCTCTCCCCCGGACTGCGCGACCAGCTGATGGTCACCATGCACGACCGGGCCCTGATCGAGGCCAAGGCCAAGGGCATCGACATCGAAGAGTCGCTCAAGAACCCGTGGGGCCAGCTGCTGAAGCCGGACGTCGTCATCTCGGCCACCGGTATCTCCATCTTCCTGCTCATCTACTACACCGCCGTGGGATTCGGACTCATCTACTTCACGACGGTCTTCGGCTTCTCGGTCAAGGACGGCAACGGCCTCGGCAACTGGAACTGGGGCTTCAACGTCATCGCCGTGATCCTGACCGGGGTCGTGTCCGACCGGCTACGGGTGAGGAAGCCGTTCATGGTGGTGGGCGGCGTCGCCGCCGCCATCATGATGGTGCTGTACCTCAACCAGGCCGGACATGCCACGAGCTACTACCACCTGGCCGCTCTGGTCGCGATCCTGTCCTTCACCCTGGGCGTCGCCTACGTGCCGTGGATGGCCAGCTTCACCGAGACGGTGGAGTCGCACAATCCGGCGCTGACCGCCACCGGTCTGGCGATCTGGGGCTGGATCATCCGAGTGGTCGTGTTCGCCTCGTACATGATCATGCCGTCGGTCATCCACTCGATGAACCCGCTCGTGCAGAACTTCCCGGCACTGGAAGCCAAGTACCCCGCGCTCGGGCTCCCGGCCAACATCCAAGCGGAACTTCAGAATCCGAAGACCCAGGGCGCCGGCATCGCGGCGGCGCAGAAGATTCTCGGCAAGAACACCATCCCGGACCTGCTGGCCGCTCAGAGCCTGTTGAAGGGCCAGCCGGCGTCGGATGCCAAGACCCTTGCCGGCATCGTCAAGGCCAAGAACGAAGCGCCCAACCAGTGGAAGGACTGGTACTGGGTCTGCTTCGGCGGGATGATCTTCTTCCTCGGGACGGTCCCGCTGATGCGGGGCCGGTGGTCGCCCAAGAAGGCACGTGAGGACGAGGACGCCCACGAAGCCATGGTCAACGCCGAGATGGCCAAGCTGGGCATCACCGAGACGGCGTAAGCGACACCCCTCGCTGCGATCCGGGCCGGGGCCTTCGGGCCCCGGCCCTTTCGCGTCAGCGTCCTCAGGCTCTCAGCGCACGGTGCGGAAGAAGGATCTGACCTCGTCCACGAATATGCCCGGCTGCTCGAAGGCGGCGAAGTGGCCACCGATGGAAGGCTCACCCCAGTGGCGGATGTCGCTGAACTGCCTTTCGGCCCAGCGGCGAGAGCAGCGGAAGATCTCCTTCGGGAACACCGATCCGCCCATCGGAACCGAGACCGGCCCGAGGGGTGGGTTGTTGAACGACTCCCAGTACATGCGGGCCGACGACGCCCCGGTGGCCGGGAGCCAGTACAACATCACGTTGTCGAGGATGCGGTCGGCGCCGAGGGCGCCCACCGGGTCGCCCCCGGTGTCGCTCCAGGACCAGAACTTCTCCAGGATCCACGCGCACTGTCCGGCCGGCGAATCGACGAGCCCGTAACCAAGGGTCTGGGGCCGGGTGGACTGCTGCTTCGAGTAACCGGAGTCCCACTGCATGTAGTTCTGCACCCCGGCCAGGGCGGACTGCTCGAGGGCGGTGGGCTCACCGTCGTCGGGCCCCGGAAAGCCGAGGATCATGTTGAGGTGGATGCCGGCCACATGCTCGGGATCCTGCTGCCCGATACAGGTCGTCACCATGGAGCCCCAGTCGCCGCCCTGGGCTCCGTACCGCTCGTACCCCAGCCGGGCCATCAGCTCGGCCCAGACGTCGGCCGTCTTCTGGACGCCCCAACCGGTCGCCGTCGGCTTGCCCGAGAAGCCGTACCCGGGCAGTGAGGGCACCACCACGTGGAAGGCGTCGGAGGCGTCGCCGCCGTACGCCGGAGGATCGGTGAGGGGGCCGATGGCATCGAGGAACTCGACGACGGAACCGGGCCAACCGTGGGTCAGCACGAGGGGCAGGGCGCCGGGATGGGGGGACCGCACGTGGATGAAGTGGATGGCCACACCGTCGATCTCGGTGCGGAACTGGGGGAACGTGTTGAGGTGCTCCTGGCGCGCCGGCCAGTCGTACTTCTCGAGCCAGTGGCGGCAGAGATCCTGCTGGTAGCCGAGCGGCACCCCCTGGGACCAGTCGGCCACGGGCGCCGGGTCCGGCCATCGGGTGCGCCGCAGCCGACCCTTGAGGTCCTCGATCT
>DATGAX010000121.1:0-3206 GCA_035312965.1 Acidimicrobiales bacterium | reverse complement strand
CGGGGGCCGCTTCGTCGCCAACTGCGGCTTCCACACCCTCGACGTCACGCTCCCGGCCGGGCCGGGCGCGATCTGCCCGGTGATCCCGATGGGGGGCGTTACCCGGGTCGGGGTGCATCCCACGCACCGCCGGCAGGGCCTGCTCCGGCGGATGATGGAGGAGATGCTGGCCGACTCGCGCGCCCGGGGCGAGGCCGTGGCCGGGCTCCACGCTTCCGAGTCGGTGATCTACGGGCGGTTCGGTTTCGGCCTGGCCACCGAGATCGCCGAGTACGCCATCGACACCCGTGAGGCCGCCTTTCTCGGTGAAGTGCCCCGCCTGGCCCTGCAATTGCTGGACAGGGAGGAGGCGGGCAAGGTCCTGCCGGACCTGTTCGATCGCTTCCGCCGCCTCCGGGCCGGCGAACCCAACCGCATTCCGACGACCTGGGAATCCATCGTCGCCGATGAGCCCAGCGAGCGTCACGGGGGCAACCCCGCCTTCTTCGCCGCCTGCGACGACGGGTACGTGATCTACCGCTCCGTCAACGACGGGCCGAGCAACTGGCGCCGCGACCGGATCCTCGTCGAGGAGCTGCGGGGCGCCAACCCCGAGGTGGAGTCGGCCCTCTGGCAGTTCGTCTTCGAGCTGGACCTCATCGACCGGGTGACCGCCATCCGTCGCCCCGTCGACGAACCGCTCAAGTGGCGCCTGGCCGACCCCCGCCAGCTGCGCGTCGAGATGATGGACGACCGCCTGCATGTGCGGATCGTCGACATGGCCGCCGCGTTCACCGCCCGGGGTTACACATCCGAGGCGCGCCTGGTGCTGGATGTGCTGCCCCCTCCGGTGGACGGCGGCCCGGAGGACTCCGTACCGGGGCGGTGGGTGCTGGAGGCCGGCCCGGATGGCGCCGCCTGCCGGCGCGCCGCGCCCACCGACGGGACCGACCTGCGCCTCGACATCACCGCGTTGGGCTCCCTGTACATGGGTGCCTTCCCGGCCTCGCTCCTGGCCTCCGCCGGCCGGGTGCAGGAGCTGCGACCGGGCCGGCTGGCGGTGGCCGACCGGCTGCTCGGCACGTGGCCGGCGCCGACGACGACCACCAACTTCTAATCTCTCGTTCCCATGCCTTCTCCGATCACCCCCCGGGAGACCGACTTCCCGCGCTGGTACCAGGACGTCATCACCCAGGCCGAGCTGGCCGACAACGGCCCTGTGCGCGGCACCATGGTGATCCGGCCCTGGGGCTACGCCATCTGGGAGCGGATGCAGGCGGAGCTCGACCGGCGGATCAAGGCGGCCGGGGCGGACAATGCCTACTTCCCGTTGTTCATCCCCGAGAGCTACCTGACCCGCGAGGCCGAGCACGTCGAGGGGTTCAGCCCTGAGCTGGCCGTCGTCACCCACGGCGGCGGCAAGGAGCTCGACGAGCCGGTCGTCGTGCGCCCCACCAGCGAGACCGTCATCAACAGCTTCTTCGCCAAATGGGTCCACAGCTACCGGGACCTGCCCCTGCTCATCAACCAGTGGGCCAACGTCGTGAGGTGGGAGCTGCGCCCGCGGCTGTTCCTCCGCACGAGCGAGTTCCTCTGGCAGGAGGGGCACACCGCCCACGCCACCGAGGAGGACGCCCGGAACTACGCCCTGCGCATCCTCACCGACGTCTACCAGACGACCATGACCGACGTGCTCGCCGTCCCCGTCCTGATCGGGCACAAGACCCGGCGGGAGCGCTTCGCCGGTGCCATCCGGACGTGGACGTGCGAGGGCATGATGGGCGACGGCAAGGCCCTGCAGATGGGCACCAGCCATGAGTTGGGCCAGAACTTCGCCCGTGCCTTCGGCATCCAGTACACCAGCGAGACGGGAGCCCAGGAGTACGCCTGGCAGACGTCCTGGGGGGTGTCGACCCGGCTGGTGGGGGCTCTGATCATGGCCCACGGCGACGACGCCGGTCTGCGGCTGCCGCCTGCTCTGGCACCGGTCGAGGTAGTCGTCCTCCTGGTGCGCGACGAGGGCGGGGCGGCGGCCGCCGCCCAACAGCTGGTCGCCGAGCTCCAAGCGGCCGGGCGGCGGGCCCGCCTCGACGACCGGGTGGCCACGTCGTTCGGCCGCCGTGCCGTCGAGTGGGAGCTGAAGGGGGTGCCGGTGCGCATCGAGGTCGGTCCCCGCGACCTGGCCAACGGCGAGGTCACCCTGGTGCGCCGGGACCGCCAGGAGAAGCGGGCCGTGGCCCTGGCCGGGGCGGCGGCCGAGGCGGCCACCGTGCTCGACGCCGTCCAGACCGACCTGCTGGAGGAGGCGGCGGCCCGGCTGCGGGACCGCACGGTCGACACCCGGAGCATCGACGAGGTGGCCGAGGCGGTCGAAGGCGGGGGCTTCGCCGCCGTCCCGTGGGCCGCCGTCGGCGAGGACGGCGAGCAGCAGCTGGCTGCGGGTGGCCTCTCGGTGCGCTGCCTGCGCCGCCCGGACGGCTCCCTGGCCGAGGCCGACGACGAGGCCGGGCTGGTGGCGGTGGTGGCCCGGGCCTACTAGCAGCCCGGGACCCCGTAAGACTCTGAGCGCTTTTCGCGACTCTGAGCGGAAATCGCCCCGGATGGGCCCGATTCCGCTCAGAGTCTACGAAACAGCTCAAAGTCGTATCGGCGGGCCCGGGCCCCAGGGGTGGCCGGGTATACTCGCCTGGCCGCTCAACGGGGCGGACAGCTGGCGTGGGCCGCTCCTGCGTTCGCAGGGTGCCCACGCTTTTCTTTCGGGAGACACGGATCTAGCAGCCAGAGAGGAGGAGCAGGTGGTCGCATCAGCCGAAGCCATACGAGCCCTGGTCGAGCCCCCCCTGCAGTCCTCCGGCCACGAGGTGTGGGACGTCGAGGTCTCGCGCGACACCGTGCGCGTCCTGGTCGACCGCCCCGGTGGCATCGACCTCGACGCGCTGGCCGCTCTGGCTGGCCAGATCGTGTCGCCCCTGCTCGACGAGCACCCGGACGTGACCCCCGAAGGGCAGTTCTCGTTGGAGGTGTCGAGCCCAGGGGTGGAGCGGACCTTGCGCACCCCTGCTCACTTCTCCCGCTACGTCGGCTCGGAGATCTCGGTCAAGACCCGAGTCCCCGTCGAGGGGGCCCGCCGCCACCGCGGCGCGCTGGTCGGCGCGTCGGGCGAAGCGGTCGTCCTGACCCCCGCCGACGGCCCGCCGGGGCGGACGGTGAGCATCCCGATGGGCGAT
>DATGAX010000120.1:0-7239 GCA_035312965.1 Acidimicrobiales bacterium | reverse complement strand
CGAGCGACCATTGGACCACCGGCCGGCCGCTCAGCTGGGCGAACTGCTTGGGCGCGCCGAAGCGGGCGCCGCGACCGGCCGCCACCACCACCGCCCACGCCTCCAAGGGCTCAGGGCAGGGCGTCGTCGAGCTTCTTCTCGGCCTCGGCTTCGTCGACGCCGATGGCGAAGGTGAGCTCGGACACGAGGATCTGGCGGGCCCGGTTGAGCATGCGCTTCTCGCCGGCCGACAGCCCCTTGTCCTTGTCCCGGTTGGAGAGGTTACGGACCACCTCGGCTACCTGGTAGATGTCGCCCGACTTCAGCTTCTCGACGTGGTTCTTGTAGCGGCGGGACCAGTTGGTCGGCATCCGCACGTCCTTCTTGCGCAGGACGGCGAACACCTCCTCGACTTCCTCGTCGTTGATGACCTCGCGGAGCCCGACCTCCTCGGTGTTGTCCGATGGCACCATGAGTGTCAGATCGCCGTAGGCCAGGCGGAGGACGAGGTACTCCTTCTTCTCGCCGAAGGCCTCGCGCACCTCGCGCCGTTCCACGATGGCGGCACCGTGGTGGGGGTAGACGACCTTGTCTCCTACATCGAACGTCAACGCATCTCCAGAGCTCTGCGGGCCTCTCCAGGGTACCAGCCGGGTGCTGGGCCCAGGCTCCGGCGGCGGCCGCAGCGAACCAATGGAAAAACGGGCATCTGGCCCGCCCCTATAACCTCTTCCCGGCATGGACGACATCGAGCTGCTGGCCCGCTCCGAGCTGTTCTCGGCCTTCTCGGACGCCGAACTGGAGCGCGTGCACGCCGCCGCCACCTCCATCGAGTGCGAGCGCAACCAGGTCCTCTTCGAGGAGGGCGCCGAGGCCGACGACCTGTTCGTGGTCAAGAAGGGCCGGATCGCCATAGGCCGACGCTCCGTCGACGGGCGGGAGTCGCTGGTGGCGATGATGGTGGAGGGCGACCTGTTCGGCGACATGCCCCTCTTCGACGACGGGGAGCGCTCGGCGTCGGCCCGGGCTCTCGAGCGCTCCACCGTGCTGCAGATCCCCTACGGCCCGGTGCGGGCGGTGCTCGACGACGACCCCCATCTCCTGTGGAACGTGGTGTCGCTCCTGGCCCAGCGGCTGCGGACCACCGACGACGCGCTGGTCGACGCCGTTCTCCTCGACGTGACCGGCCGCACCGCCAAGCGGCTGCTGGAGCTGGCCGGCGACGCGTCGGAGTTCCAGCTTCCCATCACCCAGGAGGAGCTGGCCGGGCTGGTGGGCGCGTCGCGCGAGCGGGTCAACAAGTCCATCGCCGCCTTCATCCGCCTGGGCTGGATCGAGCAGCTGGACCGGCGGTACCGGATCGTGCACCGGGAGCGCCTGGAGCAGCGGGCCCGGTAGGTCCTTTCAGCTGTACCGGTCGAAGATGGTGCTCTCGGCCAGGCGGTTGAGCCCGTCCTTGATGGTGCGGGCCGCCGCCGCGTCCACGCCGGGGATGGCCTGCAGCTCGTCCACTTCGGAGCGCATGACCTTCTGGAGCGACCCGAAGCGGGCCACGATGGCGGCGATGGTCGGCTCCCCGATGCGGGGGACGCGCAGCAGGAGGCGGTAGCCCCGGGGCTGCATCCCGGATTCGAGGTCGGTGCTGCCGTCGGCGTCGAGCAGCAGGGCGGCCACGGTCGAGGCATCGAGCAGCCGATCGGTGGGCAGGCTGGCCAGGGCGGCGACCACCTCGCCCGCCCCGGCGTGGTCGTCGTCGGGGCGGTAGTCGCGCACGACCAGGCGGCGCTCGTCCTCCACGCCGGCCATGAGCTCCTCCAGCTGAAGGAGGACCAGCCTTCCGTCCGTGCCGAGCTCGACCACGTAGCCCTCGATCTCCTCGGCGATGCGCCGCACCATCTCGGCCCGCTGCAGCACCGTCACCACGTCGCGCAGGGTGACCAGATCCTCCACCTCGGAGGCGGTCAGCGCCGTGGTCACGCTGTCGAGACGGTCGCGGTAGCGCTCGAGGGTGGACAGGGCCTGGTTGGCCCGGCTGAGGAGGCGGGCCACCGATTCGAGGACGTGCTTGTCCTCGTTGCGGTACATGGTGATCACCGACATGTCCTCCGACACTGCGATCACGGGCACGTCGATGGAGCGGGCCACCCGCTCCGCGGTGCGGTGCCGGGTGCCGGTCTCCTGCGTCGGGACGTTGGGGCTGGGCACCAGGTGGACGTTGGCCCGGGCGATCCGGCTGGCGTCGGAGGCCAGGATGATGGCGCCGTCCATCTTGGCCAGCTCGGCCAGCCGCTGCGGGCTGAACTCGGCGTCGAGGAGGAGCCCGCCGGAGCAGATCGACAGCACGTCCGGGCCGTCGCCGACCAGGATCAACGCCCCCTTGTTGGCCTGGAGGATGCGGTCGAGGCCGTCGCGCAGAGGCCGGCCGGGGGCAATCGTGCCGAGCGCTTCGATGAGAGAGGCGCCGGGGCGGTCCACCACTCCGATTCTAGGAGAACCACCCCTGCTCCGCCGCGGGCGGGCGCCCGCTCGTGCCGGAAACGGGGCCCGGTCCGGGCCGGGCCACGGCCGTCTCTTGGCCGGGGGCGGGCAGGACCCGGAGCCGGGGGCGCCGAGCCGGCGCGGCGGCCAGCACCACGTCCAGGGCGTGGCCCACGGTCCGTGTCTCGATGGTCCGGATGCCCTCCACCGGGGCCATCCCGGGCGGGGCCAGGGCCCGGGTGAAGCCCATGCGGGCCGCTTCGGCCAGGCGTCGGGGGCCGTGCGCCACCTGGCGGATCTCCCCGCCCAGGCCGATCTCGCCGATCAGTACCAGGTCCGCGGGCGCCGGTCGCCCGGTGGCGGCCGAGGCGATGGCGCCGGCCACGGCCAGGTCCGCCCCGGGGTCGCCCAGGCGCACCCCGCCGACGGCCGAGACGTACACGTCGTCGCGCTGCAAGGGCACGCCGGCCCGCCGGTCGAGCACGGCCACGAGCTGCGCCAGCCGGGTCGCCTCGTACCCCGAGACGACCCGCCGGGGAGGGGCCCCACCGGCCCGGGCCACCAGGGCCTGGACCTCCACGAGGAGCGGGCGCCGACCCTCCATGCCGGCGAAAACCACCGAGCCGGGCGTCCCCGGCCGGCGGTCGGCCAGCAGGAACGCGCCCCCGTCGGCCACCTCCCGCAGGCCCTCCGGGGTCATCTCCCACAGCCCCAGCTCGCCCACGGGGCCGAAGCGGTGCTTGACCGCCCGCAAGGTGCGCAGGCCCTGGTGGCGCTCTCCCTCGAAGGACAGGACGGTGTCGACGAGGTGCTCCAGCACCCGAGGACCGGCGATGGACCCGTCCTTGGTCACGTGGCCGACCAGGACGATGGCCGGGCCATCCGGCTTGGCTGCGTCGATGAGGGCCGACGCACAGGCCCGGACGGCGGTCACCGAACCGGCCGGAGCCCCACCGTCGCCCGCGGTGACCATCTGGATGGAGTCGACCACGACGACATCCGGGCGCAGGTCGGCCAGCCCGCTCCGGATGGAGCCCAGATCGGCGTCGGCCGACACCCACACCCCGTCGCGGGCCAGCCCCAGCCGGGTGGCCCGGGCACCGACCTGGGCCGGCGACTCCTCGGCCGACACGAGCAGGCCGCGGCGTCCCTGGCGGGCCACCGCGGAGAGCATCTGCAGGAGGAGCGTGGACTTGCCGATCCCGGGCTCGCCCGCCATGAGGGTCACCGACGACGGGACCAGACCGCCGCCCAGCACCCGGTCCAGCTCGGCCAGGCCGGTCGGCTGCACGGCGAGCTCGGCCTCCGCCACCGTGTCCAGGCTTACCGGCGCCCCGCCGGTCCCACCGGTGCCGCCGGTGCCGCCGGCCCGTCCCCCCGGACCGGGGGTCGGGACCCGGACCTCCTCCTCGAGGGCGTTCCACTCCCCGCAATGGGAGCACCGGCCGGCCCAGCGCGGCGCCACCGAACCGCAATCCCGGCAGCGGTACTGGATCCGAGTCTTGCTCATCAGCTCGAACCCTAAACGGGGGGTGTGACGGTCAAGGGGCCCTCAGGGCGGGGCCGGTCGGTCCCGCCTCCACGGCCAGCGGCGCCGGCGGCGGTGACGGCCCCGGGCCCGGCGCAGCAGCCCGAACCACAACCCGGCCGCGGCGGCGATGAGCAGCACCGCACCCCCGGCGGCAACTGCCACGATGCTCTGCTCGTTGACCACCTCCGAGGCCGCGGCCAGTGGCATCTGGCGGCCGAGGACGGGGTCCCATTCGAGGACGGGACCCCGGCGGGTGGCACCCTCGGTCGTCTTGACGTGACCGGGCAGGGTGGCGTCGAGGACGAAGGTGAACACGTGGGCCGCCGAACCGGCGGACGACAGCGCACCCGGGTCGACCCCGACCGTGCTGCCCGTCGCCGCCTTGAGGGCCTGGTCGCCGAAGCAGTCGATGCCGCAGCGCAGATCGACGTCGCCGGTCAGCCGGTAGCTGGTCCTCCAGAAGGTGTGATGGGCGGTCATCACCAGATTGAACCGGCCCGGGCCGGCGACCTGGGCCAGGAGCTGCCCGGCCTCGGCGAAGCTGCCGAAGGGATGGGTGGCCGTGACCTGGGCCCCACCCGAGCCCATCGCCGCCGGCCCGGTGACGGTCCAGCCCGCCCGGCGCAGATCGTCCACGGCCACCTCCGAGCGCAGGCGGGCCAGGCCGCCGACGGTGTCGACGGCGGCGGCGTCGAGAGACACCGACACCGCCACCGAGCCGTGGCCGGAACGGTCGGCGGAGACCGAGACGTGGGTGGCCACGCCGCATCCGGTCGCCGCGGCGAGCAGCACGGCCGCCGCCACCATCCGTATACCGAGAGACAGAAGCGCCGCCGCCCGAAGGCGGCGGCGCCCCCCAACACGTGCCAGGACGGTCAGCTACCCGCTGTCACTCGCCGCTGCCGGCACCGGCCAGGGCGACGGGCGGCGGCTCCACGCCTTCGACGGTCCGGAACACGATCCCCATCTCGCCCGACTCGGCGTCGGTCTCCACGTCGACCAGGACGGTCTCCCCGGCGCGGAACTCCTTCCAGAGAATGCGCTCGGACAGGGGATCCTCCACCAGGCGCTGCAGGGCCCGGCGGAGCGGCCGGGCGCCCAGCGTGGCGTCGTAGCCCTTGTCCACCACGAAGTACTTTGCCTCCTGGGTGAGCTCCAGGCCCAGGCCCTGAGCTTCCAGGGACTTCTGCACCCGGTGGATCATCAGGTCGATGATCTCGGTGACCTCGTCCTTGGACAGCTCGTGGAAGACGATGACGTCGTCGATCCGGTTGAGGAACTCGGGCCGGAAGTGGGCCTTGAGCGCCTCGTGGACCTTCTGCTTCATTCTCTCGTAGGTGATCGCCTCGTCGGTCTTGGCGAACCCGACCGTCGCCTTGCGCAGGTCGGCGGTGCCGAGGTTGGAGGTCATGATGATCACGGTGTTCTTGAAGTCCACCGTGCGGCCCTGGGAGTCGGTGAGGCGACCGTCCTCCAGGATCTGGAGGAGGGAGTTGAACACGTCGGGGTGGGCCTTCTCGATCTCGTCGAAGAGCACCACGGAGAACGGCTTGCGCCGCACCGCCTCGGTCAGCTGGCCGCCCTCTTCGTAGCCGACGTACCCGGGGGGCGAGCCGACCAGACGGGAGACCGTGTGCTTCTCCATGTACTCGGACATGTCGAGCTGGATCAGGGCGTCCTCGTCACCGAAGAGGAACTCGGCCAGAGTCTTGGCCGTCTCGGTCTTGCCCACACCCGAGGGCCCGAGGAAGATGAACGAGCCGCTCGGCCGCTTCGGATCCTTGAGCCCGGCCCGGGTGCGGCGGATGGCCTGGGACACCGCCTTGATGGCGTCCTGCTGGCCGATCACCCGCTTGTGCAGCTCGTCCTCCATGCGGAGGAGCTTGGCCGTCTCCTCCTCGGTGAGCTTGTAGACGGGGATGCCGGTCCAGTTGGCCAGGACCTCGGCGATCACTTCCTCGTCGACCACGTCGAAGAGGTCCACGCCCTCGGCCCGCCACTCCTGCTCCTTGGCCGCCTTGCGCTGGAGGAGCTCCTCCTCCTTCTCGCGCAGCTTCTTGGCCTGCTCGAAGTTCTGCTTCTCGATGGCTATCTCTTTGTCCCGGCGGACCTTGGCGATCTCGTCCTCGATGGCCTTGTAGTCGGCCGGGGTGGCCATGCGCCGGATGCGCAGCCGGGAGCCGGCCTCGTCGATGAGGTCGATGGCCTTGTCGGGAAGGTATCGGTCGGCGATGTAGCGGTCGGCCAGGTTGGCCGCCGCGACCACCGCCTGGTCGGTGATGGTCACGCCGTGGTGGGCCTCGTAGCGGTCCCGCAGGCCCTTGAGGATCTCGATGGTGTGGGGCAGCGAGGGCTGCTCGACCTTGATGGGCTGGAAGCGGCGCTCGAGGGCGGCGTCCTTCTCCAGGTGCTTGCGGTACTCGTCGAGGGTGGTCGCCCCGATGGTCTGCAGCTCGCCCCGGGCCAGCATCGGCTTGAGGATGGAGGCGGCGTCGATGGCCCCCTCGGCCGCTCCCGCCCCCACCAGGGTGTGCAGCTCGTCGATGAACAGGATGATGTCGCCCCGGGTGCGGATCTCCTTGAGCACCTTCTTGAGGCGCTCCTCGAAGTCGCCGCGGTACCGGGAGCCGGCGACCAGGGCGCCGAGATCGAGGGTGTAGAGCTGCTTCCCCTTGATCGTCTCGGGCACGTCGCCGGACACGATCTTCTGCGAGAGGCCCTCCACGATGGCGGTCTTGCCCACGCCGGGCTCACCGATGAGCACCGGATTGTTCTTCGTGCGGCGGGAAAGCACCTGCATGACCCGCTCGATCTCGCGCTCGCGGCCGATGACCGGGTCCAGCTTGCGCTCGCGGGCCAGCTGCGTCAGGTTGCGCCCGAATTGGTCCAGAACGGGCGAACCGGTCGGAGCCTCTTGTCCGGCGGACTGGCCCACGCCGGCCCCCGCCTTCTCCGCCCCGCCGGGGGACTGGTAGCCGGACAGCAGCTGGATCACCTGCTGGCGCACCCGCGAGAGGTCCGCACCCAGGCTGACCAGGACCTGCACCGCCACGCCCTCGCCCTCGCGGACGAGCCCGAGGAGCATGTGCTCGGTGCCGATGTAGTTGTGGTTGAGGAGCCGTGCCTCCTCCTGGGCCAAGACGACGACCCTGCGGGCACGGTCCGTGAAACGCTCGAACAAAGAGCCTCCTCTGACGGAGGGCTGTAGACGACCCTTACTCTACCGGGGCCTGTCTACCTAGTAACAGGCT
>DATGAX010000119.1:0-10443 GCA_035312965.1 Acidimicrobiales bacterium | reverse complement strand
CTGGTCCTCGCCGGCACCACGGGTGAGTCCCCCGTGCTGACGGACGCCGAGAAGCGGGACCTTTGGGAGGCGGTGGCCGGTTCGGTGACCGCTCCGGTGGTGGCCGGCACCAGCACCTACGACACGGCCCACTCGGTCGAGTTGACCCGGGCGGCCAAGGCGGCCGGTGCGGCCGGCATCCTGGCCGTGACGCCCTACTACAGCCGACCGCCGCAGACCGGGTTGGAGGCCCACTTCCGGGCCATCCACGAGGCGGCCGACGGCCTGCCGGTGCTGCTGTACGACATCCCGGTGCGCACGGGGCGCAAGGTGGTGACCGAGGTCCTCCTGCGGCTGGCCCGTGACGAGGTGATAGTCGGGGTCAAGGACGCCACCGCCTCCGTGGCCGCCAGCGCCGCCTTCATCGCCGAGGCCCCCGACGGGTTCGAGCTCTACAGCGGCAACGACGGCGACACCCTCCCGCTCCTTGCGGTGGGTGCCGTGGGCATCATCTCCGTCGAGTCGCACTGGGCCGGTGAGCGGGTCGCCGAGATGATCGCCGCCTTCCACAAGGGTGACGTCGATCACGCCCGCGATGTCAACGCCCGGCTGGTCCCGTCGCATCACTTCCAGTCGACGGACGCCGCGCCCAACCCCATCCCGGCCAAGGCCATGATGCGGGTGCTGGGCCACTCGGTGGGGGAGTGCCGGCTCCCGCTCGGACCGGCCCCGGAGGGCCTCGAGGCAGAAGCCCGCCGGCTGTACGACGAGCTGAATGCCTGACGGGCCGGGCCGCCCCGAACGCGAGCGCTCCGGGCCGCCGGCGCTGCTCCCGGCCCGACCCGGGTCGGTCCGGATCGTGTTCCTCGGCGGGCTGGGCGAGATCGGCCGGAACTGCGCCTGCATCGAGGTGGAGGACCGGATCATGCTGCTCGACTGCGGGCTCATGTTCCCCGACACCGAGATGCCCGGCATCGACCTGGTGCTGCCCGATTTCACCTACCTGCGGGAGAACGCCGACCGGGTCGAGGGCTGCATCGTCACCCACGGCCACGAGGACCACTGCGGTGCGCTCAGCTATCTGCTGCGCGAGCTGCAGTTCCCCATCTACGGGTCGGCCCTCACGCTGGGCCTGGCCCGCAGCCGCATCGAAGAGTCCGGCCTCTTGGGCCGGACCGAGCTGATCACCGTCCGCGACGGCGAGCGGCGCCAGATCGGGCCGTTCGACGTGGAGTTCATCCCCGTCACCCATTCGGTGCCGCACGGCTTCGCCACCGCCTTCCACACCCCCCAAGGGGTGATCCTGCACACCGGCGACTTCAAGATCGATCTCACGCCGGTGGATGGGCGGTCCACCGACCTGGCCCGGATCGGGGCGCTGGCCGACGGGCCCGGCATCCGCCTGCTGCTGTCCGACTCGACCAACGCCGAGGAGGAGGGCCACACCGACAGCGAGCGACGCGTCGGGCGGGTGCTGGCCGACCTGTTCGCCGCTCATCCCGACAAGCGCGTCGTGATGGCCTGCTTCGCCAGCCACATCCACCGCGTGCAGCAGATCGCCGAGGCGGCCATCGCCAACGGCCGGACCATCGCCACCCTCGGCCGCTCGATGGCCCGCAACGTGGCGCTGGCCCGCCAGATGGGCCTGCTCCGCATCCCCGACGAGAGCATCGTGGACATCGAGCGCATCGGGAACCTCGACCCGCGCCGGGTGTGCATCATCTCTACCGGCTCCCAGGGCGAGCCGATGTCGGCCCTGGCCCTGATGGCGGCGGCCGACAACAAGTGGATCAAGATCGGCGCCGGGGATCTCGTGGTCCTGTCGTCCCACGCCATCCCGGGCAACGAGACCAACGTGGGCAAGGTCATCGACGGGCTGAGCCGGCTCGGGGCCGAGGTCGTCCACTCCGGCCTGGCCGAGGTCCACGTCAGCGGGCACGCCAAGCGGGACGAGCTCAAGACGATCCTGTCCCTCGCCCGGCCGGAGTGCTTCATCCCGGTGCATGGCGAGTTCCGGCACCTGAGCCACCACGCCCGGCTGGCCGAGGAGATGGGCGTCGACCCGGCTCGCATACTTCTCGCCGAGGACGGTGACGTCGTCGACCTGACCCGGCAGGGGATCGATTTCGCCGGAGAGGTGCCGGCCGGCTACTTGTACGTCGACGGGATCGTGGGCGATGTGGGGCAGGGGGTCCTGAGGGACCGCCGGGTGCTGGCCGAGGAGGGCGTGGTCATCGTGGTGGTGACGGTGGACGCCAAGTCGGGCGAGGTCCTCACCGGCCCGGAGATCATCACGCGGGGCTGGGTCTACGCCCCCGAGGCCGAGGAGCTGCTCGGGGAGGCCCGCCAGGCGGTGCTGGCCGCCCTCGAGGAGGCATCCGACAGCGGCTCCGCCGACTTCGAGAACATCCGCCGGCGGGCCCGCCAGTCGCTGGGCAAGTTCGTGTCGGAGCGGACCCGGCGCCGGCCCATGATCGTCCCGGTGGTGATGGAAGTCTGACGCCCCGGAGGGGCTGATTGCCCGCTGACAGTCCTGTGACTGGTGTTACTGTCGTGGCTGTTGTGACTACCGCTACCCGCCGCCCGAGCCGGCCCGGCTCGACCCGGGCCGGCTCGGCCCGGGGCCGGTCCTCGGCCGCCCGGAAGCCGGCCGGAGCCACCGGTCGCCGTCGTCCGGCCCGGCCGAAACGCCCTCGAGAGGGACTCTCCCGCCTCATCGGCCGCCAAGCCGATGATGTCTGGGGCCTGCTCCTCCTGCTGCTCGCCGCCCTGCTCGCACTGGGGATCTACAGCGGCGGCCTGGCCGGACCGGCCGGCCGCGCCGTGGAGCAGGTCGCCGCCGACGGCGTCGGGTGGGGCCGCATCCTCGTGCCGTTGCTGGTCGGCAGCATCGGATGGGTGCTGATACGCCAGGTGCACCCCCGCCGCCGCCCCGTCCTCACGACGACGGCCACCGCGGCCACCGCGGTCACCGGGGCCAACAGGGCCACGGCCGCGGCGAGTGGAGCCACGGCCCGGTCCGGGTCGCGGACACCGCCCCCCGGGGCGGCCCGGAACGCCCGGGCCGGCACCAGGGCCGGCACCAGGGCCGTCGACGAGCGGGCGGTCCGCCCGCCGGTCCGCGTCGCCTTCGGTGCCGCGGTCATCCTCATCGCCGCCGCCGGCATTGCCGACCAGTTGCACCGGCCGGCCCACTGGGGGGGCGCGGTCGCCCACCTCCGCCGCGCCGGCGGCCTGATCGGTATGGGGGTCGCCGGACCCGTCCGGGCTGCTCTCGGGTCATGGGGGACGGCGCTCGTCCTCCTGGTCCTGCTCCTCATCGGGGCCCTGGTCCTCACCGGGACGTCGGCCCGCCAGTTCATGGCCGGATCGGCGACGGTCATCGGCGTGCTGGCCCGGGCCGCTTCCGGCGCCGCCCGCTGGATCGCCGCCGCTCCCGAACGGGCCGAGCGCCGGCGGGCCCAGGACCGCCATCCGGCCGGTCCGGCCGGCGTGTACGACGGCGAGGCCGACCTCGGCCCGGGCGGCGACGGCACCGGCCGCCCCGCCCGGCGCCGGCGGACGAAGCCGTCCCCCGACGCCACGGACGGCCGCAACCCCGCCGACGCCGCCGGCCCGGATGGCCCCGACAGCCCCGACGGCACCGACGGCCCCGACGGCGCCGGCACCGACGGCACCGGCACCCGGCGCCCCCCCGTGCCAATGCAGCTCCCGCCGGACGGCGCCGGCGCCGACGCCGAGCAGCTGTCGATCGCCCTGGGCCCGGCCGCCCAGCCCGGCATGTGGCGCCTCCCTCCCGTCGCCCTGCTCAAGCGCAGCAAGGCGGCCGAGATCGACCGCCGGCACATCGAGGCCATGGGCCACACCCTGGAGGACGCCCTGGCCGCCCACGGCGTGGAGACCCGCCTGGTCGGGATGACCGTCGGGCCCACCGTCACCCGCTACGAGCTGGAGCTGGGCCCGGGCGTGAAGGTGGCCAAGGTCACCAACCTGCAGCGGGACATCGCCTACGCCATGGCCGCCGCCGACGTGCGCATCCTCGCCCCCATCCCGGGGCGGTCCGCCATCGGCGTCGAGGTGCCCAACCAGCAGCGCCAGCTGGTCGCCGTGGGCGACATCCTGAGCAGCCCCGAGGCCAAGGCCGCCACCCACCCCCTCGAGGTCGCTCTGGGCCGGGACATCGCCGGGCGCCCGGTGCTGGAGAACCTGGCCAACATGCCGCACATCCTCATCGCCGGGGCCACGGGCGCCGGCAAGTCGAGCTGCATCAACTCGCTGATCACGTCCATCCTCGTCCGCGCCACCCCCGACCAGGTGCGGTTGATCCTCGTCGACCCGAAGCGGGTGGAGCTGGGCCAGTACAACGGGCTCCCGCACCTCCTCACCGGCGTCGTCACCAACCCCAAGAAGGCAGCCAACGCCCTGTCGTGGGCGGTGCACGAGATGGAGAGGCGCTACGACCTGCTCGCCGAGGTCGGCGTCCGCGACATCACCGGCTACAACGCCGCCTACGACCGCGGCGATCTCGACCGCGAGCCCGGGCTGGGCGAGGAGCCGAAGCATTACGAGCGGCTCCCGTTCGTGCTCGTGGTGGTCGACGAGCTCAACGACCTGATGATGGTGGCGGCCCGCGACGTCGAGGAGTCGATCTGCCGCATCGCCCAGATGGCCCGGGCGGTGGGCATCCACCTGGTCATCGCCACCCAGCGGCCGTCGGTCGACGTGATCACCGGTGTGATCAAGGCCAACGTCCCCTCCCGCCTGGCTTTCGCGGTGTCCTCGCTGGCCGACAGCCGGGTCATCCTCGACCAGCCCGGCGCCGAGCGCCTCATCGGCAAGGGCGACATGCTCCTGCTCACCGCTTCTTCGAGCGTGGCCCGCCGGATACAGGGTGCCTGGGTCGGGGAGGACGAGGTGCGCAAGGTGGTGGCCCACTGGAGGCGCCAGTCCGAGCCCCGCTACGTCGAGGGCGTGGAGGGCAGCGACGAGGGGCCGGGCGCCGGCGCCGGCTTCGGAGCCGACGGGGACGACGACGACCTTCTCGATGCGGCCCGGGAGCTGGTGGTGCGCTCGCAGCTGGGGTCCACGTCGATGCTCCAGCGCAAGCTCCGGGTCGGGTTCGCCCGGGCCGGGCGGCTCATGGACCTGCTCGAGCAGCGGGGCGTGGTCGGGCCGTCGGAGGGGTCGAAGGCCCGGGTTGTGCTCATGACCGTCGAGGAGCTGGAGAACCTCCAGGAAGCAGGGGGGTAGCGCCCTGCGCGTCCGGGTGCCGGCCTCTTCGGCCAACCTGGGTCCGGGCTTCGACGTCCTCGCCATCGCCGTCGACCTCCACGTGGAGGTGTCGGTGGAGCCGGCCGACCGGCTCGAGGTGGTGACGACCGGCGAGGGTCACGACCTGCCGGCCGACGCCGGGCATCTGGCCGTCCGCGTCGCCCAGGAGGTGGCCGGCCACGACCGGCTCCGGGTCGAGGTCAGCTCCGACATCCCGCTGGGGCGGGGGCTCGGTTCCTCCGCCGCTCTGGCCGTGGCCGCGGCGGCCGCCGCCGGGCACGAGGACCCCTTCTCGTGGGGGGTCCGGGTGGACGGTCATCCGGAGAACGCCGCCGCCTCCGCCTTCGGCGGCCTCGTGGCGGCGACGATGGTCGACGGGGTGGCGGTGTGGCGCCACCTGCCCCTCGATCCCGACATCGTGTTCGTGGGCGTGGTGCCCGATCGGGTGCTGCTCACGAAGGAGGCCCGGGGGGTGCTGGAGCCGGCGGTGAGCCGGGCCGACGCCGAGTTCAATCTGGGTCGCCTCGCGCTGCTGATCGCCGGCCTGGCCGACCGGCGCCAGCTCATACCGGAGGCCGGCGACGACCGGATGCACCAGGATGCCCGGGCCGTCCTGTTCCCGCAGTCGACCGCCATCCTGGCCGGTCTGCGGCGGGCCGGGGCGCTCACGTCCTTCTGGTCGGGGGCCGGCCCGACCCTGCTCGCGGTGTGCGAGCGGGCCGCGGTGGGGCCGGTCGAGGCGGCCGGTCGGGCCCTCCTGGAGGGCCAGGGAGTGGGAGGCCGGGTGATCGTGCTGGAGGCCGACCGGGGGGGGATCACCCTACTGGGCTGATTTGATCAGTAGCGTGGCTCAGTCCCACTGGAACTAGGAGGACCGAACCATGGCGACTTATGAGGGCTACTGCGTCAAGTGCAAGGAGAAGCGTCAGTTCGAGGGCCACGAAGTGACCCTCGCCAACGGGCGTCCCGCCGCGCAGGGCACCTGCCCGGTCTGCGGCACCAAGATGAACCGGATGCTCGGCAGCAAGAAGTAGCCGCCCGCCGGGCGGGAGGGTCCCGCCCGGCCGCCAGTACGCTGGTAGGTCGTGCGCTACTGGCTCGAGACCTTGGGCTGCCCCAAGAACCAGGTCGACTCGGAGAAGCTGAGCGGCCGCCTCGAGTCGGAGGGGTACGAGCGGGCCGACCGCCCTGAGGCCGCCGACCTGGTCGTCGTCAACACGTGCGCCTTCATCGAGGCGGCCCGCCAGGAGTCCATCGACACCATCCTGGAGCTGGCCGAGGCCCGTGCCGTGGGGGCCCGTCTGGCCGTCACCGGCTGCCTGGCCGAGCGTTACGGCGACGAGCTGGCCGCCGCCCTGCCCGAGGTGGACGTGGTCGCCGGTTTCGGTGTGCCGGTCACCTTGGGGACCAAAGGGCCGCTTCCGTCGTTCGACCTCCTCAACCTGCCCCGCCCGCCGGCCGCCGCTCCCTGGGCCTACGTCAAGGTCGCCGAGGGCTGCGACCGCAAGTGCGGTTTCTGCGCCATCCCGTCGTTCCGGGGACCGCAGCGCTCCCGACCGCTCGACGCCGTGCTGGCCGAGGTGGACGCCCTGGAGGCGCAGGAGATCGTCCTCGTGGCCCAGGACCTGGCTTCCTACGGCCGGGACCTGGGGGAGCGGGGCATCGTCCCGTTGGTGCGGGCCGTCGCCGGGCGGGTGCCGAGGGTCCGGTTGCTCTATCTGTATCCTTCCGACCTCACGGAGGGTCTCATAGACGTGATCGGTGAGACGGGCTGCGCCTACTTCGACCTCTCGCTGCAGCACGTGTCGCGATCCCACCTGAGGCGGATGCGCCGGTGGGGCGACGGTGACCGCTTCCTGGAGCGCATCGCCCGCATCCGACGGGCCCACCCCGGAGCCGCATTCCGGTCGAGCTTCATTGTCGGCTATCCCGGCGAGACGGAAGCCGACCACGACCAGCTGCTGGCGTTCCTGTCCGAAGCCGACCTGGACTGGGCCGGGCTGTTTCCTTTTTCCGAGGAAGCCGGCACCTACGCCGCGTCACTGAGCGAACGGGTCGCACCGGAGTTGGCGGCGGAGCGCCTGGCCGAGGCGGCCGAGCTGCAGGACCGGATCACGGCCCGCCGGCGCCGGGAGCTCGTCGGATCGGCCGTCCGGGTGCTGGTCGACGAGCCCGGTGTGGCCCGCAGCCACCGGGAGGCGCCCGAGATCGACGGCGTCATCCGCGTCGACCCGGCCCTGCCGGCCGGGAGCTGGGTGGACGTGGTCGTGACGGGAGCCGAGGGGCCGGACCTGGAAGGGCGCGCCGCGTAGATGGCGACGAAGGTGGCGGGCAAGTTCGAGAGCTCGGCTCTGGCCACCCCGGCCAACGCCATCACCGCGGTGCGGATACTGGCCACGCCGGTGATACTGCTGCTGATCGTCGACCTGAAGGTCTCCTGGCCGGGGGTGGCGGCCTGGGCCGCGGTGGCCAGCACCGACTTCCTCGACGGGTGGGTGGCCCGCCGCCAGGGGGCGACGACGTCGGGCGCCTTCCTCGATCCTTTGGCGGACAAAGTCCTCGTCATTGGCGCTCTGTCCGCCCTGGCGTCGGCCGGGCTCACCTCGTGGCTGCCGGTCGGGCTGATAGGGGGTCGGGAGGTCGCCATCAGCGTCTACCGCTCGGCGGTCGCCCGCAAAGGCGTGTCGATGCCGGCCCGCCCGCTGGCCAAGCTGAAGACCGCCTCCCAGGATGTCGCCGTCGGGCTGATCCTGTTCCCGCTGACCGGCCGCCACCACCTGTGGGTGGGTCACGCCGTCCTGTGGGTGTCGGTGGGCCTGGCTCTCGTGAGCGGGGCCCAGTATATGCTCGACAGCCGCCGCCCGGCCGACGTCGTGCCCGTGGCCCGCGGCACCGACGAGCTGCCCGCCGCCTGACGGCCGGTCCGCCCCGATGAGATGCGAGGTCCTCGCCGTCGGCACCGAGCTCCTGCTCGGCCAGATCGTCGACACCAATTCGGCCTGGATCGGTGAGCAGCTGGCCGTGGCCGGGATCGACTGCCACTACCAGGCGAAGGTGGGTGACAACCTGCCCCGCATCGCCGGCGCCATCCGCGCCGCCCTGGCCCGCAGCGACGCCGTCGTCTGCTGCGGCGGGCTGGGCCCGACCAAGGACGACATCACCCGGGAGGCCATCGCCCTGGTCCTCGGCGTCCCGCTCGAGCTCGACGACGAGGTGGCGGCCCGCATCGCCGAGGTCTTCACCTCCCGCGGCCGCGACATGCCGGCCAACAACTACCGCCAGGCCGAGGTCCCCCGCGGCGCCACCGTGATCCCGCAGGTGAGGGGCACCGCCCCCGGGCTCATCTGCCGGCTCGGTGACCGCAGCATCTACGCCGTCCCCGGGGTGCCCCACGAGATGAGGGAGATGGTGACCCGCGCCGTGATCCCCGACCTCATCGCCCGGTCGGGCCGGCCCGCCACGATCCGCAGCCGCACCCTGCGCACGTGGGGCCTGGCCGAGTCCGCTCTCGATGAGATGCTGGCCGGCCGCATGGCCGAGCTCGACGCCTCCGTCGCCGCCGGGCGCCCCGCTCCCACCATCGCCTTCCTGGCCAGCGGCATCGAGGGCATCAAGGTGAGGATCACGGCCAAGGCGGAGACCCTGGACGAGGCGTCGGCGCTGGTCGAGGCGGAGGAGGCGGCGGTGCGGGCCATCCTCGGCCCCGCCGTGTTCGGCGCCGACGAGATCGGTATGGAAGCCGCCGTCGGCGGTCTGCTCGAAGCAGCCGGGCTCACGCTGGGCGTGGCCGAATCGCTCACCGGCGGCCTGGTGGGGAGCCGCCTGACCGCGGTTGCGGGGGCCAGCGCCTGGTTCCGGGGGTCGCTGGTCGTCTACGCGTCGGAGGTCAAGCGCACCTTGCTGGGCGTGGGGGAGGGGCCGGTGGTGAGCGAGGAGGCGGCGTTGTCGATGGCGGCTGGCGCGGCATCGGTGCTCGGAGCCGACATCGGGTTGGCTCTGACGGGCGTGGCCGGCCCGGCCGAGCAGGACGGCCAGCCGGTCGGCACCGTCTGGGTCGGGCTGACCGGTCCCGGTACCGGGCTCGGACCGGAGGCCATGGTGCTGCGCCTGGGCCGGGTCGGCGGCGGCGACCGGGAGCAGATCCGCCAGATCGCCACCATCTCCGCCCTCGACCTGCTGCGCCGGCGGCTGCTCGCCCGTCTCGAACTGCAGGGAGCCTGACCGCCACGGCGCGTTGCTTCGTCGCCGTCGAACCGGGTGCCGAGCTGGTCGCCGCTCTACGCCGGATGGGAAGACCGAGCCGGCCCGGTCTGCGGTGGGTGCCGGAGGAGCAGTGGCACGTGACGCTGCAGTTCTTCGCCGACGTGGACCCCGACGGGCTGGTGCAGGCGCTCGGCTCGGTGCGGGCCCCCGGCCCCGTCGAGGCGGTGGCCGGGCCCCGGCCGGGTCGCCTCGGCCCGCACGTGTGGACCCTACCCGTCGACGGGCTGAGCGGCCTGGCCGCGGCGGTGGCCGTCGCCACCGCGCCGCTGCGCAGCGAGAGCGTCGTGGACGGGGACCTACCCTTCCGGGGTCACCTGACGCTGGCCCGCATCCGCCGCCCGGAGGCCGGGCGGGACCTGCCCGCGCCGGAGTTGAGGTGCCGCTGGGAGGTGCAGGAAATATTGGGCTTCCGCAGCCAGCTCGGCTCCGGCGGCGCGGTGCACCACGTCCTGGGCCGGTGGCCGCTCCGCCCGGGGTAGCTTGCCCCCGTGCCTGGCTCGATTCTCGGTAACCGCGTCCGTCGGGTCGAGGACCCCGAACTGCTCACAGGGCGGGGGACCTTCGTGGCCAACCTGCGCCTGCCGGGGCTGCTCTGCGGCGCTTTCGTCCGATCCCCGATGGCCCATGCCGCCCTTCGTTCGGTGGACACCGCGGTGGCGGAGGCCATGCCCGGTGTCGTAGCCGTGCTGACCGCGTCCGATCTCGGAGTGGCCCCCTTCCACGGGTTCATGGTGCTCAACGAAGCGTGCGCCCGCCCGCCCCTTGCCACCGACCGGGTCCGCTTCGTCGGCGAGCCGGTGGCGCTGGTGGTGGCGGACGATCGCTACATCGCCGAGGACGCCGCGGCGCTGGTCGCGATCGATTACCAGCCGCTGCCGGCGGTGTCCGACTGCCGCCAGGCGCTGACGCCAGGCGCGCCGCTCGCCCATC
>DATGAX010000118.1:0-3508 GCA_035312965.1 Acidimicrobiales bacterium | reverse complement strand
AGGGCAAGGGCTGGATCGAGCCCATCCTCTACCACGGCCTCGGTACGAAGGTGCAGACGGCCAAGCTCCCGCCGCTCTACACGATGCTGCTCGTGCCCTGTTCGCTCGTCGGCTTCAAGTCCTATCTGGCGCACCGGATCTGGTCGGCGGTTCTGAGCTCGCTCGGCGTGCTGGCCGGGGCCGCCCTCGGCCGCCAGTTGGCCGGCCCCGTGGTCGGCGGCCTGACGGCACTGGGCGTGGCCCTTTGTCCGAACCTCTGGATGCCCGCCTATGTCGGCCTGTCCGAAACGGTCTCCCCTGTGCTGGCCCTTGCCGTGCTCCTCGCCGCCTACCGCATGTGGCGGTCCCCCTCGCTCGCGCCGGCCCTCTGGCTGGGTGCCGCCATCGGCCTGGCCGCCCTGGCCCGGGACGAGATGGTGGTGTTCGCCGGTCTCATCCTCCTGCCCCTCTGCTACGGCCGGCGGGGGGAGGGGCGGCCGTGGCCGGCGCGCCTCCGCCTGGCCGGGGCCGGCCTGGCCGCCACCGCCGCCGTCGTGGCCCCCTGGGTCACCTTCAACCTGGTTCGCTTCCCCCACCCCGTCCTCATCACCGACCGCTTCGGCGTCACGCTGGCCTCGGCCAATTGCGACCACACGTGGTACGGACCGTTCGCCGGCTACTGGCTCGAGTCGTGCGCCATCGCCGCGGTGCAGGGCGTCGAGGGAGGCGAGTCGGGCCAGAGTGGGAAGGCCACCAGCACCGCCCTCCGCTTCATCGGCCACCACGCCGGCGATCTGCCCCAGGTCGAGGCGGAGCGGCTGGGGCGGACATTCGCCTTCTGGCGGGTCTCGCAGCAGATGGACTTCGACGCCTTCTTCGACGGGCGCCCCCCGCCGTGGACGCGGGTCGGTCTCGGGTCCTTCTACTTCCTCGTCGCTTTGGCCCCGTTCGGCCTGATGGCGCTGAAGCGGGGCGGATGGCCGGCTTTCCCCTTGTGGGCGGTGCTCGCCGACGTGGTCCTGGTCGTCCTCGTCACCTACGGCCAGACCCGTTTCCGGGCCACCCTCGAGCCCGTTCTCGTGTTGCTGGCGGCGGTGGCGATCGGCCGATGGGCCGGCGCCGCGCCTCCTACAGTGTCGACCCGATGACGCGGGGCTCGGGCGTCGTGCCCCGCCACTGGTGGGGGTGGGTGACAGGGTGGACGGCGGTCGGGTTGGGGGTGCGGGTGGCCGCCGTCCTGGGTCGCCCCCACCGCGCCCCCGGGGGGGACGCCTTCTTCTACCACGGGGAGGCCAACCTGCTCGCCGCCGGCCACGGCTTCATCAACCCGTTCCTCTACTACGGGATGCACCGGCCGGTGCCCACCGCCTCCTTCCCACCCGGGTTCGTGCTGGTGCTGGCCGCGGCGTCGCTCGTCGGGTTGAAGAGCTTCCTGGCCCAGCGGTTGTGGTGTTGCGTGCTGGGGGCGGCCGCGGTCACCGTCGGGGCGCTGGCGGGCCGGCGCATCGGCGGGCCCCGGGCGGGGATCATCGCCGCGGCGCTGATCGCCCTCCACCCGAACCTCTGGATGCCCGACGAGCTGGCCTTCTCCGAGTGCCTCACGCCGCTGCTCGTCGCCGCCGTCCTGCTGGCCGCCTACCGGTTACGGGAGCGGGGCGGCCCTTGGGATGCGGCCGGGCTCGGCCTGACCGTGGGGGTGGCCGCCATGGTGCGTGACGAGCTGGCCCTGCTCGGCGTGCTGCTGGTGGTGCCGTTGACCCTGGGTACCTGGCACCGGCCGGCCCGGGCCCGGCTGGTCTCGTTGGGTGCGGCGGCGGCCGCCGCGGTGCTCGTCGTGGGCCCGTGGGTCGGCTACAACCTGACCCGGTTCGAGAAGCCCGTGTACATCAGTTCCGGGCTGGGAGTCACCCTGGCGTCGGCCAACTGCCCGCCCCTCTGGTCCGGGCCGCAAGAGGGCTACTGGAGCCAGGCCTGCGCCACCGCCGTCGCAGTGCCGGCCGCCGCCGACGAGTCGGTCCAGGCGGCGGCCTACCAGAGCGCGGCGTTGCGGTTCATCCGCAGCCACGAGAGCCGCCTGGTCCCGGTGGTGGCGGCCCGCTTGGGACGGGCGTTCGGGCTGTTCCACCCCCTGCAGCAGATCCGCTTCGACGCCCGGGTGGAGACGCGCCCGTACCACTGGGCCCTGCTCGGGCTCGTCTCCTACTACGGGCTGGTGATACTGGCCCTCGGCGGCGCCGCCCTGCTCCGCAGCCGCCACCAGCCGCTGTGGCCGCTGGTGGCCGTCGGGTTGACGGTCGCCGTCTCGGTGGTGGTGGCCTTCGGCGACACCCGTTACCGGATCGCGTTCGAGATGGCGCTGGTGTTGTCGTCCTCCGTGTACCTGGACGCGGTGTGGTCGCACCGCCGCCCACGGCACGCGGCGGACGGCGCCGGCGCGGCGCCGGTTGCCATGATGGGGGTCCGGTGAAGCCCGACTCGGACGTCCTCGTCGTGATCCCTGCGTTCAACGAGGCGCGCTCGGTGGCCGAGGTCGTGGCCGAGGTGCGCGCCGCGGCGCCGCACGTCGGCGTGCTGGTGGTAGACGACGGGTCCACCGACGAGACGGCCGAAGTGGCCCGGGCGGCCGGGGCGGCGGTGATCTCCAACGTGTTCAACCTGGGTGTGGGCGGCGCCATGCGGGTGGGCTTCCGCTACGCCGCCCGGCACCGTTACCTGGCCGTGGTGCAGGTGGACGCCGACGGCCAGCACGACCCGCACGACCTCGGCCGCCTGCTGCTGCCCCTCGAGGACAAGCCCGAGCCGGCGGTCGTCATCGGGGCCCGCTTCGCGGGCGGGGGGGACTACCCGGTGCCGGTGGCCCGGCGCCTGGCCATGAGGCTCCTGGCCCGTTACCTCTCGCGCATCGCCCGCGTGCCGCTCACCGATGTCACCTCCGGGTTCCGGGCCCACAACCGGGCCGCCGTCGAGTTGTTCGCCCGTACGTACCCCGCCGACTACCTGGCCGACACGGTGGAGTCGCTCGTCATCGCGGTGGAGGCGGGTGGGGTGGTCGCCCAGGTGCCGGTCAGCATGCGGGCCCGGACCCAGGGATTGCCGACCCAGTCGGCCCGCCGGGCGGCTCTGTACCTCGCCCGGGTGGCCCTGATGCTGCTCATCGCCGTGTTCCGCCACCGCGCCCCACGCCCGTCGATCCCGGAGGGACCCTCATGAGCGGAGTACACCTCATCGCCATCGTCGCCGCGTTGGCGACCATGGCCGCCATCGTCGAGCTCTCCCGGCGCCGGCAGCTACGGGAGAAGTACGCCCTGGTGTGGCTGGGCGTGGGGGCGGTGATGAGCGTGTTCGCCATCTCGCCCGGCTTGTTCAACCGGCTGGCCCACTCGATGGGGGTCAAGAACCCGCCCGACCTGCTGACCGTGCTGGCGTCGTTGTTCCTTCTGGTCGTGTGCGTGCAGCTGAGCTGGGAGCTGGGCCGGATGGAGGACCGCACCCGCCTGCTGGCCGAGGAGGTGGCGTTGCTGCGCCACGA
>DATGAX010000117.1:0-2528 GCA_035312965.1 Acidimicrobiales bacterium | reverse complement strand
GGACCCACGCCGACGCAGCCGAGCCGGCGCCCAACGCGGCCAACGGCGCCGTCGCCCACCAGCCGCACAGCGACGAGTTCGGCGGCGGCCGCGGCGCCGACGGCGACCCCGGCAACCGGCGCAGCCGCCGCCGTCGCGGCCGGGACCGCTTCGAGCGCGGGGACCGCCCCGAGCGGGCCGAGCGGGACCTGCCGGGCCAGACTCCCGAACAGCAGTACAACGGCGAGCCCATCCCTGTCGACGGCTTCCTGGATCTGCGCGACGAGGGCTACGGCTTCCTCCGCACCGCCGGATTCCTGTCCGGTCCGGGCGACGTCTACGTGTCCATCAGCCAGGTCCGCCGCTTCGCGCTGCGCCGCGGCGACCACGTCCAAGGGGCGGCCCGCCCGGCCGGGGGGAACGAGAAGTACCCCGCCCTGCTGCGCATCGACAAGGTAACCGGCCTCACGCCGGACGAGGCCCGCACGCGACCGCGCTTCGAGCAACTGACGCCCCTTTTTCCGGATACCCGGCTCAAGCTCGAGCTGCCCAGCCACCCGGCCAACGACACCACCCGCATCGTCGACCTCCTCGCCCCCATCGGCAAGGGCCAGCGCGGCCTCATCGTCTCGCCCCCCAAGGCGGGCAAGACCACCGTGCTCAAGCACATCGCCCACTGCATCGAGGTCAACAACCCCGAAGTCCATCTCATCGTCCTCCTCGTCGACGAGCGTCCCGAGGAGGTGACCGACATGGCCCGTTCGGTCAAGGGCGAGGTCGTCGCCTCCACCTTCGACCGCCCGGCCGAGGAGCACATCCAGATCGCCGAGCTCACCATCGAGCGGGCCAAGCGGATGGTCGAGCTCGGTCAGGACGTGGTCATCATCCTCGACGGCATCACCCGCCTGGCCCGGGCCTACAACCTGGGCGCCCCCTCCAGCGGCCGCATCATGTCGGGCGGCATCGACACCGGGGCCCTCTACCCGCCCAAGAAGTTCTTCGGGGCGGCGCGGAATATCGAGGAGGGCGGATCGTTGACGATCCTGGCCACCGCGCTGGTGGAGACCGGGAGCAAGATGGACGAGGTGATATTCGAGGAGTTCAAGGGCACCGGGAACATGGAGCTGCGCCTCGACCGCAAGCTGGCCGAGCGGCGCATCTACCCGGCGATCGATGTCAACGCGTCGTCGACCCGCCACGAGGAGCTGTTGTTCGACAAGGCGCAGCTCCAAGCGGTGTGGAAGCTGCGCCGGGTCCTCAACGCGCTGGCCGCCGAGGGCTCGGGAGCCGCCTCGCTCGAGCTGCTGCTCGACCGGCTCAAATCCACGAAGACGAACGAAGAGTTTCTCGCCGAGGTGGCCAAGACTTCGGCGCCTACAATGTGAGTAAGACAGAGGAGTTGCTGTGAAGACCGAGATCCACCCCAACTACATCGAGGCCAAGGTGACGTGTTCATGCGGGAACACCTTCACCACCCGTTCGACCAAGCCGGAGCTGCACACCGAGCTTTGCAACGAGTGCCATCCCTTCTACACCGGTAAGCAGAAGCTGGTGGACACCGGTGGCCGGGTCGAGCGGTTCGAGCGCCGCTACGGCCGGCGGGGCAAGAAGTAGACCTCGAACAACTAAGGGCGGCCAAGCTCCGGGCCCTGATCCCGGACAAAGAGGCCGTATCGCGCGCCGCACCCTCCGTGTTGCCGGGGGGCGCGGCGTTGTTCGTTCCCGGGGACCGTCCGGGGGCCTGGGTCCTCATCGACGACGGCGAGGTGGCGCGCTTGGGGGGCGCCCTGGCCTGGGCGGTGCGGGCCGGTGCGGTGGCGCTGGACGTGGTGGTCGACGGGTCGCCGGTGGCGGGGGGGATCGTGGCGCGACGGGCAGTGTGTTTTCGCGAGCCTTCGGTGAACGTGTGGTCGGTGTCGGGTACCTCGCTCGTCGCCGCGGTGCCGTCCTTGGTGGATGCCGACCCGGCGTCCTCCCGGGCGTCCTCCCCGCCCGCCGACCTGGTCGAAGTGCTGTTGGACGCCGGCCTCGAGGTGGTCTGGGAGCACGGGGTGCTGCGGGGGGAGGTGCTGGGGCTCGAGGTGGCCCGGACCGTCGGCGGCCGGCTGGAGGTGGGGGTGGGGCGCCACGACCGGATGGCCCGCTTCGAGATGCGACCGTCCGAACCGCTGTCGGCGGCGTTGGCTTCGGCGGCGGAGGCGGTGCGGGCCCGGCGCCGTCCGGGAGGCGCCGCCCACCCGGCCCAGTCGCTGGCTCGGGGGCGGTGGCTGCGATCGGTGTTGGTGGCGTCGCCAGGGTTGGTGGGTCTGACGTCGCTCCGCCCGGTGGCGCCGCCACTGCCCTGGTTCGACCTGCCCGAGGCGGGGGCTGCTCCTGCGGTGGGCATCTCCGCGGTGTCCGGGGAGCGGGTGGTGGTGGTGTGCTCGGTGGGGGTGGACCTGGATCTGGTGCCGACGGCGGCGGACTGCTGGCTGCTGTACGGGTCGGGCGGGTCTGAGGGGTGTGAGGGATCTGAGGTGAGTGGCGGGTCTGAGGTGAGTGGCGGGGCT
>DATGAX010000116.1:0-8232 GCA_035312965.1 Acidimicrobiales bacterium | reverse complement strand
ACCACTACAACGACCAAGTCCACCAGGGTGGCCGGCTAAAACCTCAAACACCGGCGCTTCGGTCAGACAACGCCCGGACTCGCACCACGAACCTATGCCCCAACCGCCCGCACAGCAACGGGTTCTTCAACAGCCTCCTAGCAGCGGATCAGGAGAAGGACGGGCCCACAGCCCACAGCACCGCGCCCAACCGGACGCCCCGCGTGACCGGCGTGACCCGGTGCATCACGAAGGCAGGGAACACCGTGACCGTGCCCCGCTCCTGGCGGGCGTCCACCGGCCGGGAGCCGGCGGTGAGCTGCAGCCGGCCGCCGTCGAAGTCGCCCGGCTCGGACAGGTGGGCGACCAGGCCGATCTTGCGGCTGCGCGTCGGGCCCAGACCCCAGTCCATGTGCCAGCTGTAGTGCTGGCCCCCGTCGCTCGAGTAGCGGGTGGCCTGGAGATTGGGCGTGACTCCTTCCAGCTTGAAATCCCAGCGCCGTTCGCGGTTGGCGACGATGGCCAGCGTGTAGAGGTGGGAGAACACCGCCTCCCCGACATCCTTGGCCGCCAGCCATTGGACCGCGCCGCTGCGGACGGCGGTGACGAGGTTGCGCCCCTCTTGGGCGCCGATGCGCCCCTGGCTCATCTTCTGCTCGTCGATGGCGGACAGCACGGCCTCGACTTCCGATCGCGACAGCCCCCCGGCGCCGGGCGGGAACGACACGGCCAGCCGCCCGATCACGACTGATCCTGGACCGGGGCGGGACGCGGCGCGGGGTCGGGCTCCGCGGTGAACGCCGCCGTCGGCTCCCGGGCCGGCCCGGGCGGCGGATGCAGCATTCCCCCACCCGACCGCAGGTATGCCGTGGCCACCATCTCGATGTCGGTGTCGATCGGAACCGGCATCGGCCTGATCGCAGGCTGGCTGTCAGATCCGGGCAACGGCGAGAGTGAGGGTCTGGGGGCTGGCTCGGGGTGGCCCGAGCGGACATTGATGTCGGTCATGGCCGCGCCTACCCTCCGGTCAGTGCCCTATTCGCAGGTGCCCACCCAGCGCCAGAATATCGAACGCCGCATCGTCCAGCGGGCCTGGTCCGACCCGGAATTCAAGGTTCGGCTGCTGGCCGATCCGAAAGCAGCGGTATCGGAGCTCTTGGGCGTCACCCTGCCGGATCGCCTGGAGATCACCGTCTTCGAGGAGCGGCCCGACCGGCTGTGCGTCGTGCTCCCGGTGGACACCTCAGGGGTCCCGGCCGCCACCGCCCAGGTGATGATGGGCCTGCCGCCTCGCTAGAGGCGAGCGACCGGCGGATCACTCCGCCAGCAGGGCCTCGACCCAGTCGCCGCCGAGGCTGTCGACGAAGGCCACCGCCTCGCTGACGGTTTCATCGGTACGGACTCCGTAGAGGGTCGCCAGCGAGCACCGGACCCACATGAGCGTCCGGAACTCGAGGGGGGTGAGGCCGCCGGAGTCGACCGCGATCAGGGACTGCTCGACGTCGGCGAGGGCGTCCATGGCACCGTTGGTGAGCTCGCAGACGGTGCTCCAGCGCTTGGGCACATTGACAGTCACGCTGCAGGTGGTCGACGGGACCAGCGATGACCTTTACCGCGAATCGGTCAGGCGGGTACCGGCATTCTGGCGTTGCGCTGCCTTCTCGGATGCTCCACCGCGGACCGCGGGCGGGACTCCGACGACCAGCTCGGCGCCTACCCACCCGGCCAGCTCCATATCGGCCACGATGGCCGCGCCACGGTAGGACGGCTCGACATGGCGCCACTGGCCGGGCAGCAGACCGGCCACCAGGATGCGGCCGCCGGGGCGGACCAGGCGGACCACCTCGGGGCCGAGCAGGACGTGGACGGCGGCGGTCACGTTGACCACGGCCAGGTCGTAGGGACCCGCCAGCGCTCCGAGCGGAGCAGTGGTGGCCTCGATGCGGGCGCCCACGCCGTTGGCCGCCGCATTGGCCTCGGTAGCCGACACGGCGTCCGGGTCGACGTCGACGGCGCGCACATGGCCGGCGCCGAGCAGGGCGGCGGTCACGGCGAGGATCCCGCTGCCGCAGCCGGCGTCGAGTACGGATGAGCCGTCGCCCGGCGGCCGGCGGTCGAGGGCGGCCAGGACCATCCGGGTGCTGGCGTGGGTTCCGCTTCCGAAGCAGGGCCCCGGATCGATGCGCACCACGATGCGTCCCGAGGGGACGGGGACGTCCCGCCACGCCGGCGCCACCACCAGCCCGCGGCCGACGGGTACGGCCTCGGCGAACCGGCGCCACACCTCCTGCTCACCGGGGGCGACCTCCACCAGACGGGCGCCTCGCTCGGCCAGCTCTGTCGCCACAGTACGGGCCGCAACGGCCGTCGGGAACGACGCCACCACCGTCGTCACGGGTGAGCCCGGCCCGTCCCTGATCTCCAGCGCGGTGGCACCCGCCTGCCACAGTGCGTCGGCGGCCAGCTCGGCGGCCGGGTCCGCGGCCGGGTCGGCGTCCAGCTCGACCAGCAGGTCGCCGGGGCCCGTCACTGCGCCAAGAAGAACTGCACTATCGCCGGTGGCGACAGGTTGGTCAGGTCCCCGTGGTCTCCGGTGAGGGAGGACAGCTGGGCGGGGACACCGGCCGACCGCAGGATGGTGACCATGCTCGAGGACTGTACGGGGGGAACGGTCCGGTCGGTCGGGCTGTGCCAGAACCAGTAGCGGTAGCCGGCGTAGGAGCGCGGGTCGCGCCGCTCGGGATCGCTGGGCGTGATGGCGTCGACGAGCGCGGCGCCGGAACGGTGGCCGAACGTGGACCGCAGAGCGGATCCGAACGGCCCGTTGAGGAACGGGATCTGGTCGCACACCGGAGACAGGAGGACCACGGCGCCGAGATGCGGAACAGCATGATCGGACGCCACCAGCAACGCGTCCAGGCCGCCCATGGACAAGCCCACGGCATCGACCGAGCGGATGCCAGGCAGCTTGGCTTCTGCGTCGCGCGCCAGGGCGTCCTCGTCGGCCACGCTGACCGGGTTGCCGAAGTTGTTCCCGTGGGCGTCGGAGGCGGCCACCGCGAAGCCCGCCCCGATGAGCGCGTCGAGCAGTGGCTGGAGCTGGCCGTCGGTGGTGATCTGGCTCTGAGTCCCCCCGAAGCCGTGCATGAACAGCACCAGCTTGTTGACCGACGGAAGCGCCACACCGACCGGTGCCAGGAGGACCTCGGCCTGCCCGGAGGGCGACCTCATCCGGGTGACGGTGAAGGGTGCACGGGGAGCAGCAGGGCGGCTGCAACCGGTGAGCAACCCGGTGGCCGCCAGTCCGGCGGCCGCCGCCCCGATCCAACCCGGCACCCGCATCGCAGGGCCAGACGCTAGGGCGTCGGGGTCAGTCCCCGGCCAGCAGGAGGTACAGCTTCTGGCGGGCTTCCACGAGGATGCGGTTGGCTGCCTCGAGGTTGGTGTCGTCGCCGACCTGAGCCACCTGGCGGGCGGCCATGGCCAGCTGGCCCAGGGTGAAGCGCAGCTGCCGGTGTGCTTCGGACGGGCCGCCCTCGGACCACGGCTGGAGGTCCCGGGCTTCTCCCGCTTCGATGCGCCCCTCGTCGGTCAGCTGGTAGATCCGCTTGCCCTCCTCGTCGCGCCCGGTGACACTGCCCTGCTCCTCGAGGAGTTGCAGCGTGGGGTAGACGGAGCCGGCGCTGGGCCGCCACATGCCGCCGCTGCGCTGCTCGAGGCGGCTGATGAGCTCGTAGCCGTGGGCCGGACCGTCCAGCAGGGCGTCGAGCAGGGCCAGGCGGACGTCGCCGCGGCGCATCCGCCGCCCACCGGCCCAGGGGGGCCCGAGGTCGCCCCATCCGCGGCGCCCGCCGGCGCGCCCGTGCTCGTGACCGTGCCCATGGGCGTGGTCGTGGATACGCCCGGCCCACGGTGGGCCGGTTCGGAAATGGTCGTCGTGTATTCGCATGAAGAGATAGTACAGCGATATATCGTGATCTGTCTAGGAAAGATCGGGAGTCGGAGAAAGAGCGGTTGTTATATTCCGCCCGGTGAAGTACCGCCCCACGGACGAGGAGCTCCTCGACGCCATAGCCGAGCTACTCGAGAACCAGGTGCTCGGTGCCATCCCGCCCGCCCTACAGCACCAGGTGCGGGTGGCGGCCAACCTGAGCCGCATCCTCCAGCGCCAGACGGCCCTCGAGCCGGCCGCATCCCGGGCCGAAGCCGGCCGGCTGGCCGCCCTGCTCGAGATGGGCGGAGAGGACCTGCCGGCTCTGCGGGCCGAGCTGGACCGCCGCATCCGCGCCGGCGACGGCGCGTTGGACGAGGCCGCTGTATGGGCCGCACTCGTGGCCACCGCCCGGGACGACCTGGCGTCGGCCAAGCCGGGCTACGACGCCTGGGAAGGGGAGTAGTAGATGGCCGACCTGGCCGAGGGCCTGGCCGCCTTCCTGTCGAAGGAGTGGGACAGGCCGGTCGAGATCACCGGTCTGGCCGCATCGTCGGCCGGCGCCCGCCGGGCCAACGTGGCCTTCGACGCCGACGACGGCCGGCTCGTGCACCCCCTCGTGGCCACGATCGTGCCGACGGCGGCCATCCAGCTCAACCCCATCGGGGCCGAGGCCGCAGTCCGGACCCTGGCCCGCGACCACGGTGTGCCCGTCCCCGAAGTGGTGGGGTGGAGCGAGGACGAGAGCTGGGTGGGCGGCCCCTTTTTCCTCTCCGAAAGAGTGGACGGCGAGACGGTTCCCCGCCAGGTCCTGCGCCTCGTCGACCAGCAGGGCATCGGGGACCTCGTAGCGCACCAGCTCGGCCAGGCCATGGGCCGGCTCCACTCGATCGACCCCGCCGTGGCCCCGCCGCGGCTGCTCGACCTGGGCGCCGGGGCGCCGGCGGAGCGGGCTCTGGCCGGTTTGGAGGCGGCGATGGGCACGCTGCTGGAGCCCCGCCCGGCCCTGAGCCTGGGGCTCAAGTGGCTGGAGCGGCACCTGCCGCCCGCGCCACCGACGTCCACCATCGTGCACACGGACATCCGGACGGGGAACCTGATCGTGGGGGCCGACGGGCTGCGGGCGGTGCTCGACTGGGAGGGGGCGCGCCGGGGGGGCGACCCCATGGAAGACGTGGCGTGGATGACACTGCGCATGTGGCGCTTCCGCAACGACGACCGGGAGATCGGCGGGCTGGCCGGCCGGCCCCCCTTCCTCGAGGGGTACGGGGTCGGCGGGGGGGAGTGGCACGAGGAGCGGTGCCGCTGGTGGAAGGTGTACGGCACCCTCAAGTGGGGGCTGGGCCTGGCCGCGCAGGCGGCCGGCCATCTCGACGGCTCCTTCCGCTCGATCATCATGGCGGCGAGCGGCCGGCGGGTGCCCGAGATGGAGTGGGACCTGTTGATGCTCATCAAACCCGGGAGGTGAGCCCGGAGGTCACGCCCGGCCGGTGATCCGCGGCTCTCTCCACATGGGAAAAAGGGTCGGGCCTTCGGGCACCACGATCTCTCCGGTTTCGACCCACCCTTGGCGGTAGTAGAACGGGAGGTTCCGCGGGTTGGAGGACTCCAGATAGGCGGGGACCCCCTGGCGGTCGCACAGCTCCAGCACCGGCGCCAGGATCCGGGCCCCCAGCCCGCCTCCCTGCCGGTCCGGTCGGGTGGCGACGACACCGAGATACCAGTGCGGGGCATCGGGGTGGGCGGCGTCCATCACCGCCGACAGGCTGGCGAAGCGAGCCACGACGTCGGGAGTGAAGTGGTGCCACGTCTCCGGCGGGGGCGGCGTCTCGGCGTCGGGTGACGCTTCGGGCGGGTCGGGCGGCAGCCACATCGCCGTACAGCCGTCCGCGAGGAGGTCGACCCGCCCGTTGCGTCCAAGAAAGCGGGCGGCGAACTGCCGGAACGACACGACGAGCGCGTCGAGGCGGGTGTCGGGGTCGGGGAACACCCAACTGAGGACGGGATCGTCGTAGAAGCCGTCTGCCGCGATGCGGGCGACCGTGCCGAGGTCCACGGGCCAGAGGGTAGTGGGGCGGCCAACACGACAGATTGCCCGAAGGGGTACATCTGAGCCCGGACCCTGTTCCGCTCGCGGCGCCAGGATTATCGTCCGGCTCACTCGGCGAGCAGGAGGAAGGGTTATGGGATCGTGGGCCCGGCGCATGATCGGAGTCGCAGGCAGCCTCGTGTTGGCTGCCGGCGTGGTGACCACCCCGGCCGCTTCGGCCGGCGCCGCGGGTAAGGGACCCGGCAACCCGTACGACCCGGCGAACGGGCACCCGTACCGGCACGGGGCCGTCCCGACCATCGCCCAGGACCAGAAGATGAGGGCCTATGCCCGCACCCACTCCTCGACCACTTCGACGGGGCCCGAGACCCTGGCCTACGGCGGGGGCATCGACGGCATCGGCGTCACCAGCGGAACCCCCCGCATCTACCTCGTCTTCTGGGGCTCCCAGTGGGGGACGCAGAGCACCGACGGCAACGGCAACCTGACCTTCAGCAACGATCCCCATTCGGGCGCCCCGTACCTGCAGAAGCTGTTCAAAGGCCTGGGCACGGGCAACGAGCTGTGGTCGGGCACGATGACCCAGTACTGCGACGGATCGACGGTCGGCTTTGGGGCGACCTCCTGCCCCTCCGGTGCGCCCCACGTCGGCTACCCGACGGGTGGGGCGCTGGCCGGCGTCTGGTACGACAACTCGGCGGCCGAACCGGCGACGGCGAGCGGGCACCAGATCGGCCAGGAGGCGGTCAACGCCGCGGCCCACTTCGGCAACACCACGGCGTCGGCCAACCGCTACGCCCAGTACGACGTCCTGTCCCCCACCGGGCTCAACCCGGACAACTACAGGACGCAGGGCTTCTGCGCCTGGCACGACTACAACGCTGACACCACACTGAGCGGGGGGGCGATCAGCTCACCGTACGGCGACGTCTCCTTCACCAACATGCCCTACGTCATGGACGCAGGGACCGGCTGTGGCCAGAACTTCGTCAACGGCTCCGGCACCCTCGACGGGTACAGCATCGTCAACGGGCACGAGTACGCCGAGACGGTCACCGACCAGAACCCGGCCGGCGGCTGGACCAACCACCAGGCCAACAGCTTCTCCGGTCAGGAGAACGGTGACGAGTGTGCGTGGATCAGCAGCGGCCAGGGGGCGTCGGCGAACGTCGCCACGGGCACCGGCTCCTTCGCCATGCAGTCCACCTGGTCCAACGACACGAACCGGTGCGACATCTCCCACGCCATCGTCGGGGGCGGCACGATCACCAACGACTTCTCCATCTCCGACAGCCCCACGTCGGGCTCCGTCACGGCCGGCTCGGCGACCACGACCACCGTCAACACGGCCGTGACCTCGGGGGCGGCCCAGTCCGTCTCCCTCTCCGCCTCGGGCCTGCCCAGCGCCGCATCAGCGTCCTTCAACCCCACGACGGTGACCTCCGGGAGCTCGTCCACTTTTACCCTGTCCACCTCGTCGGCCACCCCGGCCGGCACGTACGCCATCACGATCACCGGAACCGGCGCCTCGGCCACCCACGCCACCTCCTACTCGCTCACCGTCAACTCCAGCGGCGGCGGGGGCAGCGGGATCACCAACGGCGGTTTCGAGACCGGCAACCTCTCCGGCTGGTCGACCTCCGGCACCACATCGGTGGCCACCACGCTGGTCCACACCGGCACCTATGCGGCCCAGGGCGGCTCCTCCTCCCCGACCAACGGGGACTCCTCCGTCGTCCAGACCTTCACCGTCCCCTCCGGCTCCAACACCCTGTCGTTCTGGTACGACGTGGTCTGCCCCGACACCGTCACCTACGACTGGGCCACGGCCACGCTCAAGGACAACACGGCCGGCACCACCTCCACCCCGCTGGCCAAGACCTGCGTCAGCAACTCGGGCTGGAAGAGCGTTGGTGCCGCGGTCATCGCCGGTCACAGCTACACGCTCACCCTCACCAGCCACGACGACAACTACTCGGGGGACCCCACGTACACCCACTTCGACGACGTGGCCCTGAGCACGGTCTCGGTCGGGCCCAACGTGGTCACCAACGGGGGCTTCGAGACCGGGAGCTTCTCCGGCTGGTCGACGGCGGGCACCACGTCCGTGGTCACCACCACACCCCACAGCGGTACCTACTCCGGCCAGGGCGGCTCCAGCTCCCCGACCAGCGGCGACTCCTCGATGTCGCAGACTTTCACGGCCGGCAGCGGGGACAGCAAGGTGACGTTCTGGTACGACGTCATCTGCCCCGACACGGTGACCTACGAC
>DATGAX010000115.1:0-4618 GCA_035312965.1 Acidimicrobiales bacterium | reverse complement strand
GCCACGCCGCCGTCGCGGCGGATGTCGGCCGGGACCCGCTCCAGCGCCATGACCGCCACCGCACCGGCATCCTCGGCCACCTTGGCCTGCTCCGGGGTGACCACGTCCATGATCACCCCGCCCTTGAGCATGTCGGCCATGCCCCGCTTGACGAGATCGGTACCGGTGATGCGGGGCGCGTCGAGTGAGGCCATGGGCACAGTTTACGGGCCGACCGGGCCGTCTACGGGGTGATTACGGGGAGGGTGCCGACCGGAGCCAGCTCCACCCAGGTGTTGCCGCGCGCCAGCGAGATGGGCCGGCCGGCGGCATCCTTGTAGGTGGCCACGGTGGTCAGGCCGGCCCGGGTCCAGGTGCCCTTGACGACCTTGCCCCCGGAGAACACCCAGGCGTTCCCCGTCCCGGTCAGGAGTCCCTCGGGGATGGGGGCGTCGGGCACCCCCTCGCCGCTGGCGATCCCGGAGGTGATGTAGGGGACGAAGTAGATGACCACGTTGGTGGCGCTGATCTGGCGGCCGGACACCACGACGTCGGGGGCGCCGTCCTGGGTGCGGTTCCACCTGCCCGTGGCCGCGTCCCACGCCCAGCCCACCGATGCGGCGGGGAAGGAGAAGGAAACGCCCGCCGCCGGAACCGCGCCCGCCCCGCCGAAGGACCGGCCCGCGGCCAGGAAGGAGAAGAGCGGCGTGGGCGCGGTGTGGGTCCTGGACAGGGCGGCCAGGGTGGGCACATTGGCGTAGAGGTTGTGCGGGGCGTTGAAGCCGACCCGGTTGAACACGCCGGGGTTGGAGTTCTCCGTCACCGCGGTGACCGGCTGCGCCTCGAGGATCGGGAGGAAGATGGCGTTGGTGCCGGCGAAGACCAGGACCGGGTGGTTGAGGTCGTCGGCCACGCCTTCGTCGGTCAGCCGGCCCGACCGGATGGGCCCCACCGAGGACGGGTAGTTGGACTGGAACACGGCGGCCAGCCGGGACAGGCCGCCTTCGACCTCGGCGTCGTAGACCACGTCGGCCAGGTCGATGCCGGTCTGCGGGCGGGCCGGCCAGACGTTGTCGATCTTGACGACCACCGCCGGCGAGTGCAGCTGGGCCGCGTTCTTGGCCGGCATCCCGGTGAGGGGGAAGGTCGGGGGCGGCAGCGTCGTGGTGGTGGTCGGCGGCAGCGTCGTGGTCGGCGGCACGGTGGTGGTGGTGGGCAGGGCCTTCTTGTGCCCACCACTGCAGGCCGCGGCCACCAGCACGATGGTCGCCATCCCGATGGCGGCGCGGTGGCGGGCCGCCCGGCGGGGCGGGCGGTGGTACGTCTCTGCGGTCACAGCTCTCTCAACGCCTCGATTCGTTCCGCCAGGAGCATCCGTCCCCTGGTGCCGGGTGCCTCGGGCCGCGGGTCGGCCAGCCAGAGGTGAGCGGTCGACGAGGACTGGGCCGCCACCGCCGCCCCCTTGGCCTCGATCTTCTCGAGCGCGGCGGCCAGGCCCGGCGGGTAGCGGGTCAGCGCCACCGCGCCCTGGTCTGCGGCGCTGTCCCTGTCGTCACGGAGCGCCCAGCGGGCGCCCAGGCCGAACGTGGCCGCCAGCACCGTCATGGGCACGATCTCCTCGTGGCGGACGATCCACAGCTGCTCGGCCAGCACCGCCTCCAGCTCGATGCGGTCCAGCTCCGCCAGCAGGCCGGCTGTCACCGCCACCATGCTGCGGTGGCGAGTGGTCCCGGCCGCCGCCGCGTTGAGCCCGGGGCTGTCCACCACGACGAGCCGGGGCTGGCGCACCCCTGCCGCGGTGGACAGCCCCTCGACCAGGTTGAACAGGCGGGCCTCCGTCCGCGGGTCGGCGGCCCGGCCCCCGATCCGGTTGGCCACCAGGCGGTCACCGGCCAGGCGCGGGAACGACGCCAGCGCGGCGCCGACCACCACCAGTGCGATCACGCCGGCCAGCCACCCGACCGCCAGCCCGAGGACCAGCCCTGTGACCACCGCCGGCCCGCCGGCGAAGACCGCCGCCGTCCGGAGGGCCCGTTGCTTGGGAGTCACGTGCGCAAAGCCCTGCCCATCGACCTCAAATGGTAGGCGCCGGGTGACCCGCGTTGGGGGAGGCGCCCCCGGATCCGGCGCCGCGGACCGCCGGCCGGTGGGCGGGGCCAGCCGCTTCTGGTGCCCTCTGGATGTACCTCACCGGCGGGCCGCCTCCTGAGGCAGGAGGCGCCGGTAGATGTCGAGGTAGTGCGACGCCAGGCTGTGCATGGAGAAGCGCTCCACCCGTTCGAGGCCCCGGGCCACCATGGCGGCCGTCTCCGCCTTCTCGTCGAAGACGGCCTCGATGGCCTTGGCCAGCGCGACGGGGTCGCCGGGCGCCACCATGCGGGCTTCGACTCCCGGGCGGGCCACGTTGCGGTAACCGGGCAGGTCGGTCGTCACGACCGGAACCCCGGCGGCCAAGCCCTCGAGCAGCACCACCCCGAACGACTCGCCGTGCAGTGACGGCGCGCACAGCACGTCGGCGCCCCGGATGCGCCTCACCTTCTCGGCCTCGGTGATCAGGCCCAGCCACTCCACCCGGGGGTCGGCCGCGGTGGCCCGGCGGAGCCGCTCGGAGTCGGGCCCGTGGCCGGCGACCCACAGCCGCACGTCGGGACCGAGCCGCCCGTGCGCCTCGACCAGGGCGGACAACCCTTTACGGGACTCGTGGCGGCCGACGAAGAAGATGGTGGGGCCGTCCGACGGCCACGGCTCGGCCGAGGCGTACCGGTCGGTCTCGATGCCGTTCCACACCAGCTCGTACTCCCCCGGCATCACCTCGGCCGCGGTCTGGCGGGCCTCCGCCGACACCGCGGTGCGCACAGTGAGGTGCGAGGCGCCCCAGCGGGCCAGGGGGCGGGTCGCCCGCAGCCAATTGCTCTGGCCCGAGCGGTGGAAGGTTCCCACCATCGGGCCGTTCCCGACCAGCGTGGCGGTGAGGCTGGGCCCGGGCGCCATGGGCTCGTGGATGTGCAGGATGTCGAAGTTCTCGTCCCGCAGGGCCCGCAGGGTGCGCAGCGACGCCGCCGGGTCGGGTGCGATGGCGGCGACGGAGCCGTTGTCGCCGGTCGGCAGGGAGTTGCCGAGCGGGGTGACCCACGGCTCGGGCGGAGGTCCGTCGCAGGGGCCGAGGGCCTGCGCCTCTATGCCCATGGCCCGCAGCGCCCGGGTCAGGCCCAGCACCTGCCCCTGGACCCCTCCGGGCACCGTCAGGCTGTATGGGCAGATCTGTCCGACCCGCACCTGGACAACCTACTCCACGGGCGCGCCGGCCCCGTCGGTGGGCCAGTTGGGCTGCATCAGGTGCCACTGCGTCGGCTCGCGGCGGATGTACGCCTCGAAGGTGCGGGCCACCTCGGCCGTCACCCGGCCCACGTCGTCGCGCAGCCGGCCGCCCCTCGTCGTGTCCAGGGCCGGGAGGACCCACCCGAGGTGGTCGTCGGTCCGCGACCCCAGGTACACCGCGGCCGGCACCAGGGCGGCGCCCGTCCGTAGGGCCAGTGTGGCCGGGCCGGCGGGCAGGGCCGTCTTCTCGCCGAAGAACTCGACCTCGACCCCCGCCGTCCCTTCCAGCAGGCGGTCGGCGAGGAGGCAGAGCAGGTGGTTGTCCCGCAGGGCGGCCACGCATTCGGCCGCCGCCCCGGGGCCGGCCGGGATGACGTTCATGCCCAGCCGCCGGCGGAAGGCGACGAACCAGTCGTACAGCGCCGGCGGCTCGAGCCGCTCCACCACGACGCTCACCGGGTGGCCGACCGCGGCCAGCTGGGCGCCGGCCCACTCCCAACCGCCGAGGTGGGGCAGGACCAGGATGGTGCCCCGCCCGGCGGCCCGCCCCGCCGCAATGTTCTCGAACCCGTCGTAGCGCATGCCCGCCGTCAGCTGCGCCGGGGTCATGCCGGGCAGGCGGAGGCTCTCGGCCCAGTACCGGGCGTACGACGCCACGGCCCGGTCGACCAGCCGGGCCATGCGCCGGCTGCCCATCGGGGGGGCGAGGTCCCCGAGGACGCGGGTCAGGTGGCGGGCCAGCATGCGCCGGCGGTCGTCCCACGCCCGGCTCAGGGGCCGGCGGGACAGGGCCACCGCGGCGCTCTCGGCCACCCCCCGGGCCAGCGGCGACGGGAGCCCCGTGGCCGCCATCCGGCCCAGCCGGAAGGCCCCCACCGCAGGCGATGGGCCGCGTCGCTCAGCTGCGGTCATGGGCGGGCGCCGGCGGTCGGCCGAAGATGCGGGTCAGGGCCGCCGGGTGCCACCGCGGCGGCGCAGCGCCGTCGGCGGCGCCAGGTCCTCGCCCGCCGGCCGCTCGCCCCGGAGCCGGGCCAGCCGGGCCCGTCGCCGCTCCTGCCAGCGGGCCGACGCCGAACCGGGCCGGGCCCGCTCGCCGTACCGGGTGGGCCGCGGCGCCCAGCCGTTGGCCTCCCGCCACGCCCGCCACCGCACCGACATCGGCGCCGTCTCGTAACCGGCCCGGCGCACGAACACCTTTCGCTCGGCCGGCGGCGGCCGCTGTCCGGCCGCGTTGGCCTGGCGCCACACGGTGACGAAACGCTGCACCGCGGTCACCGCGGTGAGGGCCAGCATCAACCACAGCAGCGGGATCATCAAGAAG
>DATGAX010000114.1:0-4552 GCA_035312965.1 Acidimicrobiales bacterium | reverse complement strand
GCTCCGGTGGGGGGATCAGCCCGCTGCGGCGGTAGTGGTGGATCGACGATGCCGGAACCCCGGTGCGGGCGACCAGATCCGACAGCGACAGTGTCACGGAGTGGTCCCCGGCTTCAGCCACGGGGCAGAGCCTAACCCCCGGTGCGGCGGGCAGGGATGGAGCCCATGCGGCCGTGCTGGAAGTCCTCGAAGGCCTGCGCCAGCTCGGCCCGCGTGTTCATCACGAACGGTCCGTAGGCGGCGACCGGCTCACCGATGGGCCGGCCGCCCAGGATCAGCACCTCGAGGGCGGGCGACCGGGTCTGCTGGATGGGCGCCGCTTCCACCACCACGGCGTCGCCTTCCCCCAGGACGGCCAGCTGGCCGGTCGAGAAGCCGGCGCGGTCGGCGCCGACGAAGCCCCGTCCGGCCAGTCCATAGACCAGTGCGTTGGACTGCGGATCCCATGGCAACTCGAGGCGGGCCCCCGCCGCGACAGTGGCGTGGACCATGGCGATCGGGGTGTGGGTCACACCGGGGCCGGCATGGCCGCCGACCTCCCCGGCGATCACCCGGACGAGCGCGCCTCCGTCCGGGGACGCGGCCAGAGTCACCCGCTCCCGGCCGATGTCCTGGTAGCGGGGCTCCACCATCTTCTGGGCGGACGGAAGGTTGACCCACAGCTGGATCCCGTGGAACAGGCCCCCGCTGGCCACCAGCGCCTCGGGTGGCCGCTCGATGTGCAGGATGCCCCCGCCGGCCGTCATCCACTGGGTGTCGCCGTTGGTGATCAGGCCACCTCCGCCCGTGGAGTCCTGGTGCTCGAAGGTGCCGTCGACGATGTAAGTCACCGTCTCGAAGCCGCGGTGCGGGTGCCACGCCGTGCCCTTGGGCTCCCCCGGGGCGTACTCCACCTCACCCATCTGGTCCATGTGGATGAACGGATCGAGGGCTTCGAGCGGCACGCCGGCGAAAGCGCGACGCACCGGGAACCCCTCGCCCTCGAACCCGGCCGGGGCGGTGGTGAGCGTGCGCACCCTCCGGGGGCGACCGGTCTGCGCCGGCAGGCGGGGCAGCGTGGTCAGGTCTTCAACGGTTACGGCAGGCATGTCATCTACAACTTGATTGCGAACGCAACTATTCCTCGAACACCTACAATCCGGTTCATGGCCGAGCCCCGCATGTACTTCCGGCAGCTCCTGTCAGGACGGGATTTTGCCACCGCGGATCCGTTGGCCGTACAGATGGTCAATTTCACCTACTTGATCGGCGACCGCGACACGGGCGAGACCCTCGTAGTGGACCCGGCCTACGGGGTGGAGGACATACTGGGAGTGGCCGGCGCGGACGGGATGCGGGTCGTCGGGGTTCTCGCCACCCACCACCATCCCGACCACGTGGGCGGCTCGATGATGGGCTACCACATCGAGGGGCTGACCTCGCTCCTCGAGCGGGTCTCCGTCCCAGTCCACGCCCACCGGGAGGAAGCCAGCCTGATCACCCGCGTCACCGGTCTGGAGGCCTCGGCCGTGGTCGGCCACCACGGCGGCGACCGGTTGCAGGTCGGCTCCATCGAGGTCGAGCTGCTGCACACGCCCGGTCACACGCCGGGCAGCCAGTGCTTCCTCGTGGACGGGCTGCTGGTGGCCGGCGACACCCTGTTCCTCGACGGCTGCGGCCGCACCGATCTGCCCGGCAGCGACGCGGCGGCCATGTACGACAGCCTCCAGCGGCTGGCCGGGCTGCCGGGCAGCACCGTGGTCTACCCGGGCCACCGCTATTCGGTGGCGTCGGCGGGGACCCTCGAAGCGGTCAAGGAGACCAACGTGGTCTTCAAGCCGCCCACGAAGGAAGCATGGCTGTCCGCCTTCTCGTGAGCCGCTAGCAGCGCAGGCCCAGCTCCACGAGGCGCATCTCCATGGCCGTCTCGTCCCGCTCCAGGAAACGGCCGATCACCCGCAGGTCTTCGGCCCGGATCGCCATGACGGTCCCTTGGAAGCCGGTCCGCTGGTGCTGGATGGCGTTGATGTACCGGCGGATCACCTGGCCCTCGATCGACTCGGTCGAGTTGAGGCTCACCAGGTCCAGCATGAGCGGCCTCTGCGGCTCGAAGCGGTCCTCGCCGCGGCTCCCGTCGGCGGACACCGACGTGGTGCCGGCCCGGGGCAGCACCTGGTCCACCGGCACCCGGTAGAACTCGGCCAGCCTCTGCAGCCGGAGCACGGAGATGACCCGTTCGCCCCGTTCGTAGGCGCCCAGCACGGACGCCTTGAACTCCCGGGCGGAAGCTTCCTCGACCGCGAGCAGCGACAGACCCCTCTGGCGGCGGAGTATGCGCAGGCGTTCTCCCACCGCCCGGGCATAACTGACAGGTACCTCGTCCGACACCGCGCCCTCCTCCGGGCGCGCATGGTAGGCGCCCGGCTTCCGGTTGAGCCGGAAAAGTGTCTATGGGGGTGACTGAAGTCGCAGCACGATCATCCTCCGCCCGGAGATGGCCAGCACCGCACCGGCCGGCCGGTGGTCCGCCGGGTTGCCGTCGCCGGCGAACCCGTATCCCGCCGTGTCCAGCACCACCTCCCAGAGCGGGCCCCAGCGGGCCTCGGGGAGGGTGAACTCGAGCTCCTGGTCCCACGCGTTGACCACCAGGAAGAAGGAGTCGTCCATGACCGGCCGGCCGTGCTCGTCAGGGTCGCGGATGGCGTGCCCGTTGAAGTACACCCCCAGCGACTTGGCGTAGCCGACGTTCCAGTCCTCGTCCGTCATCTCCTGCCCGTCCGGGCGGAACCACGCCAGGTCGGGTAGACCCTCCGCCGTCATGCGCCCCCGCACGGGGAGGCCCTGGAAGAAGCGGCGGCGGTGGAACACCGGGTGGCGCCGCCGGAGGTCTATGAGCCGCCCCGTCCACTCGAGCAGCTCGCCGTCCAGCTGGGCCCAGTCGTACCAGGAGATCTCGTTGTCCTGGCAGTAGGCGTTGTTGTTGCCGCCCTGGCTGCGGCCGAACTCGTCGCCGCCCAGGAGCATGGGCACGCCCTGGCTCAGGAACAGCGTGGCCAGGAAGTTCCGCACCTGCCGGGCCCGGAGGTCGTTGACCACCTGGTCCTCCGTCGGCCCCTCGGCTCCGCAGTTCCACGAGCGGTTGTCGTCGGTCCCGTCACGGCTGTCCTCGCCGTTGGCTTCGTTGTGCTTGTCGTTGTACGACACCAGATCCCGGAGCGTGAATCCGTCGTGGGCGGTGACGAAATTGATGCTGGCGAAGGGACTGCGCCCCGTCGCCTCGTACAAGTCGGAGCTGCCGGTGAGGCGGGCGGCCAGCTCGCCGATCGAGGTGCCGCCCTCCCGCCAGTAGTCGCGCACGGCGTCGCGGTACTTGCCGTTCCACTCCGACCACAGGGGTGGGAAGTTGCCGACCTGGTAGCCCCCGTCGCCGACGTCCCACGGCTCGGCGATCAGCTTCACCTGGCTGATCACCGGATCCTGCTGGATCAGGTCGAAGAAGGCGGACAGCCGGTCCACTTCATGGAACTGGCGGGCGAGGGTCGCGGCCAGGTCGAACCGGAAGCCGTCGACGTGCATGTCGAGCACCCAGTAGCGCAGCGAGTCCATCATGAGCTGCAGAACATGCGGGTTGCGCACGTTGAGGGTGTTGCCCGTGCCGGTCGAGTCGCTGTACAGGCGAGGGTTGCCGTCCACCAGCCGGTAGTACGACACGTTGTCGAGTCCCTTGAAGGCGAGGGTGGGACCCAGCTGATCGCCCTCTGCGGTGTGGTTGTACACCACGTCGAGGATCACCTCGATGCCGGCGCGGTGCAGCGCCCGGACCATGGCCTTGAACTCACTGACCACCCGGTGGCCGGGCCGGGAGGCGTAGCCGTTGTGCGGTGCGAGATAGGCGATCGAGTTGTAGCCCCAGTAGTTGCGCAGCCCCATGTCCACCAGCCGGTTGTCGTGCACGAAGTGGTGCACCGGCATGAGCTCGACGGCCGTCACACCCAGCTTGGTGAAGTGCTCGATCACCGCCGGGTGGGCCACGCCGGCGTACGTCCCCCGCTGATGCTCGGGAACCTCGGGGTGCATCCACGTGAGGCCCTTGACGTGAGTCTCGTAGATCACCGTGTCCGCCCAGCGGCGCCGGGGCGGCTGGTCGTTACCCCACTCGAAGGCCGGGTCGGTGACGATGGCCTTCGGCATGGAGGCGGCGGAGTCGGAGTCGTCGATCGTCAGGTCGTCGGCGTCGAGGTCGTACCCGTACGGCGGCTGACCCCAGCGGACTTCCCCATCGATGGCCTTGGCGTAGGGGTCGATCAGGAGCTTGCTCGGGTTGCAGCGCAGCCCGTGCTCGGGCTGGTACGGGCCGTGCACCCGGTAGCCGTAGCGCTGCCCGGGTTCGATCTCCTCCAGGTAGCCGTGCCAGTTGTAAGCGTCCACTTCGGGCAGCTCGAACCGTGACTCATGGCCGTCCTCGTCGAACAGGCACAGCTCCACCGCCTGCGCGGCCTGCGAGAAGACCGAGAAGTTGGTGCCCAGCCCGTCGAACGTCGCGCCGAGGGGGAACGCGTCTCCGGGGAAGATC
>DATGAX010000113.1:0-6709 GCA_035312965.1 Acidimicrobiales bacterium | reverse complement strand
CTCGTCCCACCTGCCGGTGCCGGTGTCGAAGTAGTGCAGCGGCGTGGGGGTCGAGCCGATCCCGGTGTTCTCACCCTTGAGCCATTGGTCGTACCAGGCGAGTTCGAGCTCGTCGACGACCACGGACGACCCGTTGAGGTGCTCCCACGGTCCGTCGATCAGCTGGTAGCGCCCGGTCACGGGCTGGCCGGCCCGCATCGGCGCCGTCGCCGGACGGTGCGACCAGGCGTTCTGGAGCCCGGCGTAGTTGAGCGGTTCGCCCCGTTGGAATATGTCGAACTCCCCGCCGACGAGGTAGGCCGGTATGCCGTTGGCCACGATCTCGGCCAGCAGCGATCCGGGTTGGCGGGCGGCCCAGTACTGCCCCTCGTAGGCCGTCGGCCCGCCGGCCAGGGTCTCGGCGCTGAAGGCGGCGTGGTAGTTGAGCAACCCGGCCACGTGGCTCGCTTCGACGGCGACCGACGAACCGGCGTCGCCGGCGGACCGGGGCGGGCTGGTCAGCCTGTCCGATACGGGGTCCGCCGTGTTGCCCGCCGCCGTCAGCCCCAGGTAGGCCTCGCCGAACTCGGTGTCGATGAGGCCGCCCATGAAGGCGGTGTCCTTGTATATGTCGTTGGCCGACACCATCGGGAAGATGGCTTTGAGCGGGGAGCCTCTGCCGATGCGGCCGGCCAGCAGGAGCTGGTTGATCCCGAGGTACGAGGGGCCGTAGGTGCCGATCCGGCCGTCCGAGTGGCTCAGGTGGGCGGCCCAGTGGACCAGGGTGATGCCATCGGACGTCTGCTCGGGGTCGAACAGCCCCCAGCTCCCCCCGGAGTCCCCGGTGCCCCTCACGTCGGCGACCACCTCGATGTATCCCCGCTGCGCCAGGTAGTCGTCGGCGCCGCCTGTGGCCGCCCCGCCCCCGGGCGCCTGCGCCGAACCGGGGCTGCTGCTGCCCCCGCTCCCCTTGCCGTAGGGCGTCTGGGTGAGCAGCACCGGGAACGGCCCGGCCGCCTCCTTGCCGGTCTTGGGGTCGGTCGGGTAGATGACGTTCACCCGCAGGACGGTGCCGTCCCGCATGGTTACCGGTATGTCGTTGACCGACGCCGTCCCGTAGACGGCCCGCTCGGGCTTCCAGCGGCTGCCGGGGGCGAAGCTGGCCGAGATCACGCTGGCCGGCAGCGTGGGGTCGAGCGCCGACTGTCCCTGAGGCGACGAGGCGGCCCGCGCCGCCCCCGCGGACGCCACCGATGCGCCGGCCACGGTCAATGCGAGCATGAGTCTGCGGGAGGTCAAAGGGAGAGCTCCTCAAAGGTCGAGTGATCCGCCAACTCTCATCCTTCGCCGCGGCCGGCCCGGTTCCCTGCTGCGGCGGGGCGCCGTGTATGGTCCTCAGCCGGGAGGGGAAGTGCCGCTGTCGAGTTCGCGCCTTGGAGGAGGGTATGTCCGCGTCCTCCTTTTCGCCGCATGTGTCAGTGTGATCGCCGGGTGCGGATCAGGCTCCAAGCTGCCCCCGAACGTGATCCAGGCGGGCCAGGTCGACATCCAGCTCCCTCCCGGGTGGAAGGTCGTGCACAACCAGGCCATCGCCCCGGCCCAACCGGGCGCCGCCTCGCCCGGAGCGGTCTCCGGCGCCACCACCACCATCCCTCTCAACAAGCAGAACCCGACGACGGAGTTCTTCCAGGCCACCGGCGCCTTCTCGTCGTGCCTCAAGGGGCTGGGCGTGAAGTTCATCGGCCCCCCCGACCCGACCAACCCCGGCTCGCCGGCCAACAGCCCCGGCTACCTGAAGAGCCTCGAGACGTGCGCTGCTCAGAGCAACATCCTCCAGGCCATCAAGGACTTCCAAGCGGCCCAGAACCAGCTGACGGCCAAGCAGATCCAGCAGGAGAACCAGCAGTACCTGCAGTGGCGGACGTGCATGATCGGGCGGGGCTGGCAGGTACCGCAGCCCACGCCGGACAGCAAGGGCCGGCTCTTCACCCTGGGGTCGGGCGGCACCGGCGGGCCCCAGTTGGTGCCACCCGCGGGGCAGGACCTGTTCAACAGCCCGGACATCCAGGACTGCCTCAAGCAGTCGCTGCTGGGCCGGGCCCCGGGTCAGGGCTGAGCGCCTGATGCGGTCGCGGGTATGGGCTGCGGCCGCGGTGGTCGTCGCCCTCGTCGTCGGCAGCGACATCGTGTACGCCACCACGAGAAGGAGCAGCGGATCCCGCCCGCTGATCGTCACCGCCGCGGTGACCCGGCGCACCATCGACGACAAGCTGACCCTGACCGGGACGTTGAGCCGGCTGTCGCAGCGGACGGTCACCGCCGGCGGGGCGGCGCAGGTGAGCGAAGTCGCGGTCAAAGACGGCGACATCGTCCAGGCCGGCCAGTCCATCGTGGGGCTGAACGGGCGCGCCATGGTGGCCGAGCGCGGGAGCGTCCCCTTTTTCCGGAGCCTCGGCGTGGGCGACGAGGGGCCCGACGTCCGGCAGCTGGACCAGATCCTCGCCGGGGCGGGGTACTACCCAGGGCCGGTCGGCTCGGTGTTCACCACGGCCACGCAGGCCGCTCTCGCCCGGTGGCAAGCGGCGCACGGCTACCCCGGGATCGCCCCCGACCGGCCGGCCACGCTGACCGTCTCGCTCCAGCCGAGTGGGGCGTACAAGCTCGGCGCCGAGTCGACGGCCGGGTTGGTCATCACCGCGCCGGGCCCGACCCAGACCGCCGCTCGCCAGTCGGAACCGCCCGGCGCCGTCCTGGTCGACCGGGTCTTCGCCGCCACCACCGCGGCACCGACCCTGACCCTCTACGCCGTCAACCCGGTGACGAGCAAGGGCATGCCGGCGGTGTTCATCGTCTACGCATCGAAGGCCAGCGCCGTCCCGCTCGGCTTCACCGTCTCGGAGGGCGGCGACGCTCCGGCCGACGAGGTGCTGCCTCCGGCCGGGCCCTTCACCATCCCGCCCGGCGCCACGTCGGTCGAAGTGCAGGTCCCCACCCGGCTCAACGGTCTGGTCGAGCCCGACGCCCAGCTGAGCCTGCACCTCGACGCCGGCACCGGGTACGTCGTCGGGACCCCCGACGCCGGCACGACGACGGTGCAGTCGTCGGACGTCCCCGAACTGAGCCTGACGGGCGGCGGCACGGTGGCCGCCGGGCAGACGGCGATGTTCGCCATCACCGCCGACCAGGCCCCCCTGCGCGACACCTCGGTCTCGTTCCAGGTGGCCGGCACGGCCCAGCCCGGTCAGGACTTCGATCCGGTGGCCAGCTCGATCGTGCTCCCCGCCGGCCAGCGCCAGGTGGTCGTGGCCCTCAAGACGATCGACCGCAACGTGACGTTCCAGCCCACCGACATGGTCACCGGCGCCTGGCCGATACGGGTGGGGCAGGTGCTGGTGAAGAGCGGCGACACCGCCGGCCCGGGCGGCCAGCTGTTCACTCTCACCGACACCAACTTCACCGTGACGCTCTCGGCCTCACCCTCCGATCGCACCCAGCTCAAGGTCGGCCAGAGCGTCACCGTGCAGCTCGAGGGCGGCAGCGCCCAGTCGGCCGGCGTGATCTCCCAGCTGGACGACAACGTGACCAGCGACTCCAACACCAAAGCGGAGACCTACCAGGGCAAGATCTCGGTGGGGGATCTGGGCGCCGCCGACGGCGCGACCGTGAGCATCACCGCCGTCGTCCAGGCGGCCGACAACGTCCTGTCGGTACCGATCGCGGCGGTCAAGCAGGACGGCCTGGGCCACGATGTCGTCCGGGTGATCGATCTCGACCACGGCGGCCGGGTCACCGAGAGACCGGTCCGGACGGGCCTGGCCGACAGCTCGTACATCCAGATCCAGAGCGGGCTGACGGAGGGTCAGGTGGTGATCGTCGAGACCGATACCGCACCATGACCGGTCCGGTGCCGCTTCTCGAGCTCGACCACGTGTCGCGCATCTACGGGGACGAGGTCAAGGTGCTCGCCCTCGTCGACGTGTCCCTCCGGATCTATGCCGGCGACTTCATGTCGATCGTCGGACCGTCGGGCAGCGGCAAGTCCACCATGCTGGGCCTGCTCGGCTGCCTGGACCTGCCTTCGTCGGGGGCCATCAGCATCGCCGGGCAGCAGGTGCAGTCCCTTGACGACGCCGCCCGGTCGGCGCTGCGGGGGCGGTCGATCGGCTTCGTGTTCCAGCAGTTCCATCTCATCCCCCACCTCACCGCCGTGGGCAACGTCGAGACGGCGTTGCTCTACCGGGACATCAAACCGCGCGAGCGCGCCGCCCGGGCCCGGGCCGCGTTGGAGCAGGTCGGATTGGGGCACCGAGCCGACCACCGCCCCATGCAACTGTCCGGCGGCGAGCAGCAACGGGTCGCCATCGCCCGGGCCATCGTCACCGAGCCGGTGATGGTCCTGGCCGACGAGCCCACCGGCGCCCTCGACTCCCACAACGCAGCCCACGTGCTGGAGATCTTCCGCCGCCTGCAATCCGGCCACCGGGCCGTCGTGATCGTGACCCACGACCTCGGCGTGGCCGCCACCGCCTCCCGACGGGTCACCATGCACGACGGCCACATCGTCGCCGACGAGACCCTGGAGGCCGTCGGGTGACGGGCCTGCGCGACCTGCTCGGCGTGGCCTGGGCCGGGTTGACGGCGCGCCGCACGCGCACCGTGCTGATCATGCTCGGCCCGATCGTCGGTGTGGCCGCCATGGTCGCCGCGGTGGGGCTGACCGAGAGCGCCAAGGGCCACCTCAAGGCGGAGCTGGCCAAATTGGGCACCACGCTCGTAGTGGCGTCGGCCGGGACCAGCTTCGGCCAGCAGAACCCGACGCTGCCGGCCGATGCGGTGAACCGGGCCCAGGCCGTGTCGACGGTGAGCGGGGCCGCCGCCACCGCCGATCTCTCCGGCATCGTCGCCCTACCGGCCCAGGGGGCCAAGGACTACTACGCCGCCTTTCCGGTGCCGGTCCAGGCCGCCGACCTCAATCTGCCCGCCGTCCTGCAGGTACCCATGCAGGGCGGGCGCTGGCTGGACGACGCCGACACCGACGACGGGGCCCGAGCCGCCGTCCTCGGCTCCGGCCTGGCCCACCAGTACGGCTTCCTGCCGGGCGAGATCCGTTCCATCCGCCTCAACGGCATCGACTACGGCGTCGTCGGGGTGCTGGCCCCGGTGTCGCTAGAACCCCAGCTGGACAATGCCGTGTTCATCACCGAGAGGAAGGCGAAGGACGACTTCGGCACCGACGGCGACCCGAACACCCTCTATGTCCGTGCCCTCGGCGGGACGACGCAGCGGACGGCCACCGCCCTGCCCACGGCCATCAACCTGGGCGGCACCGCGGCGGTGACGACCAGCGTGCCGAGCGATGCCCTCAAGGCGTCGGCGCAGGCGGACAAGACCCTGCAGCGCACCGCCCTGTTCGCCGGCATCCTCGCCCTCGCCGTCGGCGGACTCGGGATCGCCAACGTCATGTCCATCTCGGTCATCCAGCGGTCGTCGGAGATCGGCATCCGCCGGGCCGTGGGCCACACCCGGGCGCAGATCGCGTCGCAGTTCCTGCTCGAGGCCTTGTTCGTCGGCGTGCTCGGGGGCCTGGTCGGAGCGGCGGTGGGGGCCGGCATCGTCGCCGTCACCTCGAAGGTGCTGCACTGGACCGTCGTGCTGGCCTACAGCCGGATGCCGCTGTGGATCGGGCTGGCCGTGGGCGTCGCCGTCGCCGCCGGCCTGTCGCCTTCGATCAAGGCGGCCCGCATGGAGCCGCTCGAGACGTTGCGCCTGGCCTAGGCGCCGCTACCGGACACCGGTCCAGCGGGGGTGATCGGAGTCTCCGCCCTCGAACTCGACCCACACCCCCGCACCCACTGCCGGCGGCTCGCCGCCCGAGCCCACCGACGGTCCCGGGGCGGCCCACACCGATTCGTAACCGAGCACGTCGGGCACCTGCACGTTGAGGCGGTTGGCCTGCTCCGGGTCCAGGTTGTCGACCACCGTGCCCTGGTAGACACCGGGATAGTTCGGGCGGGCCGGCGCGGCCACGCCGTCGCGGTGCCAGACCGGGTGGTCCGTGTCCCCGCCCTCGAATTGGACCAGCACCTCGTCCGCCACGGCCGGGAGGGCGGCCCCCGAGCTGCCGTCCAACGGCTTGGCCCATGCGCTGTCGATCCCGACGTCCGGCACCGACACGTTCAGACGGTTCTCGCCGCTCGGGTCCTGATTGTCGAGCACGACTGCCTTGTAGGTGCCGCCGAATCCCGTCGCCATGGCCGTCCCCTTCTCTCGAGAGAGGGCCCACTCTCGCACAGTCCCGTGCGGGGAAGCCGACCGCGCCCGGCTCCAAAGAGGAGAAGGACTCCTCCAAAGAGGAGAAGGACTCTTCCCAACCACCCGGCGGCGCCGGATGATCTGAACCTGAGGGAGGCCATCGAGAAAGGCGATCGCGTGACGACGACATCTGCGGTGCCGGCCCGGGCGGACCAATCCGAAGTGCTCTCAGGGCGCGACCCCGACTTCATCCGGCGCTCCCAACCCTGATCGACTTACTGCTGGCCTACTTCGACCCCGAGGTCCAAGGCTTCGAACGGCTGCCCGAGCACGGCCCGATGCTGATCGTCTCCAACCACTCGGGCGGGCTGTACATGCCGGACTTCTGGGCGTTCGTCCACCACTGGGTCCGCCAACGAGGGCCGGTGGAGCCTCTGTACTCGCTGAGCTACGACCTGATTTCCGCCGTACCCGGTGT
>DATGAX010000112.1:0-7080 GCA_035312965.1 Acidimicrobiales bacterium | reverse complement strand
GTCGTGGAGCACATGGTCGACGCCCTGTCCTTCATCCGTTCGATCAGCCGGTTCGCCCGACCGGGAGGGCTCGTCGTCGTGGAGGTGCCGAACTGGTCGAGTGTCCTCAGGTGGTCTTCGGGCGACGGGTGGATGCATCTGCGACCTCTGGAGCACGTGTCGCACTTCTCGCCCCGGACCCTCCGGGCGACGCTGGCCCGGGCCGGCCTCGAACCGGTCTCGGTCCGCAGCCTGAGCTTCGTCTGGGACGGCCAGGCGCGCCATCAACAGCTGAGCGACCTCGGTCTGGGCCGCCTGGCGCCGATCCTCGACCGGATGGAAAGCCGGGTGAGCGGGTCGCTCGGGACCCGTCCCATCCCTCCGGCGGCCACCACCGCCGTCGCACATGCCGTCGAACAGGCCTACGACCGGGCCGGCGTAGGGATGGTGGTGTTCGCCGTCGCCGGCGTCCCGCGCTGACCGGCGGCCCCAAGCGCCAAGCTCAGGCGTAACCCCAAAGGTCGATGTCCGGCCCGATCAGGTCGCGTAACCTCCGCATCTCCACCGACAGGTAGCTGGCCAGCCGTCCCCGCAGCTCTTCGCCCAGCTCCACATCCTGCGGGGAGAAGGGCCGGTGGGTCAGGTTCGATCCACGGGCCGCCAACCTGTCCAGGAGGGTCCGGGCGGCCGCCTGGCCGGGGCCGGCCCCGGCCAGGCGGTAGGCCATCGTGGCTGCCGCAGTGGGCATCCGCTTGTCCGCCGACTGGTTCAGCCGGCGGTCATCCGGCGCCAGCCCCGCCGGGTCGACACCGATGAACCGGCAGATCCGCCCGAGGGTGGCCTCCGGGTCCTCGCTCAGATCCTCACTCTTCAGCACCAGAAGCGAGTCGCGGCCGAAGTGTTCGAGGTACTGCTCCAGCTGAGTGGCGTACTGGCTCAGCGACACGTACCTGAGATCCGACAGGAGCGAGCGACCGAGGGGACGGTGCTCCAGATGGTCCACTCTGGACTGGGCCCAGTTGGACACCATGCGTGACACCGGCTCCCTGATCAGGTACACGAGGCGAACCTCGGGCAGGACGCTCCGCATACGCCGCGGGACGCCGGCGAAAGTCGGGAACATCGTGTAGCCGGGTGACACCTCGCCGGCGATCTGCCCCGCCCGGCGGGGGGCGAAGAGGTCGCGGTACCAATCCAGGCCCCGGTGCCAGTTGCCTTCCTCGAGGAAGAAGTTCGGCTCCTTCAGGGACGGGAGGAACAGGTCGGGATGGGAGCGGAGGCGATGCCAGAGCGTGGTGGTACCGCCCTTCTGCGTACCGATCACGGCGAACTCGGGCAGTGCGGCGGGCATCGGCGCGGAGGCTAGCGGGCCGGCCCGGGCCCGGCGGGCCCGGGCGTGCGGCTCGATCCAGCACCGACCAGGAAGGTCCGGATGGTACATTCAGCGCTCCCGAACGGTCATGGACCCGCACTTGTCGCTCACGACCATCGCCAACGACGAAGGCACGGACAAGGGGACGATCGGGCCGACGGAGGCCTGGCCGGGGCACCATTACACCGACGTCTACAGCGCCTACCTCGAGGCCTGGCGGGAAGCGCCGGTGACCCTCCTCGAGATCGGTCTCGGCGTAGACGGACCGGCGTGGCCGGCCGCCATCGCCACCGGCCGCAACGCCCGGGGCGGGGCTTCGGCCCGGATGTGGTACCGCTACCTCCGGCGGGCCCGGATCCTCGGCGTCGATGTCAACCCGGCCGGCTTTCTCGACAACGACCGGATATGCACCGGGGTGGCCGATCAGGGCGATCCCGAGCAACTACGCCGGTTCCTGGACGCGGCCGGAGTCAGCCGGATCGACTTCGTGGTGGACGACGGGAGCCACCGTCCCGACCACCAGCAGATCTCGCTGTCCACGCTGTTCCCGTACCTGTCGCCGGGCGGCATCTACTTCATCGAGGACCTTCTCGACAACGGCTTCGGGGACCCGCAGTCCGGGCCGGCCCCCCCGGCCGCCGTCAGCACCCGTCGTCTACTGGCGGAGTTCTCCCGCGGCGGTCGATTCCCGGAACCGCACGCGCTCGTCGGTGACGGGTGGGCGGCGGACGTGGCATCCATCACGTTCCATTGCCCCCCGGTCGAGGCGGCGCCGGCGTCGAGGTCCCGCCGGGTCGCGTGGCGGGGCCGCGGCGAGCCCGATCGGGACACCGCGGCGGCGGCGCCGATCCGCTTCGCCCTCGGTTCCGAGCGGCTGTGCGCCATTCGCAAGACGGGGCGCTTCGAGCCCGGCCACTCCGCCCCTGACGGCCGCCGGCCGCGCGGTTAGGAGCGGACGCGGTGTGCAACGCCGAGTGCATCGACTTCGTCGATCGGATGCTGGGACCCGAACTGGTGGAGGGCCGGCGGATCCTGGAAGTCGGCAGCTATGACATGAACGGGTCCGTGCGGCCGACCCTGGAGTCGCGCCGGCCCCGGGAGTACGTCGGGGTCGACGTGGTACCCGGACCGGGCGTCGACGTGGTGTGCGCAGCCGAGGGACTCCTGGATCGCTTCGGGCCGGAGAGCTTCGACATCGTGGTGTCGACCGAGATGATCGAGCATGTCCGGGATTGGAGGAGGGTCATCCGGACATTGAAGGGCCTGTGCCGGCCGGGCGGCATGGTCATCGTCACCACCCGGAGCCGGGGCTTCCCCTTCCATCCCGCCCCGCACGACTTCTGGCGCTACGAACCGGAGGACATGGCCGCCGTCTTCTCCGACTTCGAAGCCGTGACGATAGAACGCGATGCCGAGAGCCACCCCGGCGTGTTCGTGCGCGCCCGCCGCCCGACCCGGCTGGTCGAAACCGACCTCCGCCCGATCGCCCTGTACAGCATCGTCAATTCGAGAAGATGTGCCGACGTGTCCGATCTGGACGTGGCGGTACACCGGGCGCGGGTTCGGGCCGCCGCCCTGAGCCGCGCGGCGAAGGGCCGGCTGGCGCCGGCTCGAGCCCGCGGCGCGGCGCTCAGGAGGCGTCTGGCCGAGCGGCGCGGCGGCTGAAGGGGGAGCTCCCGGCCGGGGCCTCGAACCACCGGAAGAAGCCGTCGTCGGCGACGATGTGGCGGTAGATGCGGTCCGACTCCTTCCTCATGACGTCGAACCTGCGGCGCTGACGGGCGGCCACGGCGCGCTGGCGGGCGGCCCGCACCACTGTGCGGAGGTGGCGGGGACGCACCGACCGAACCGACTGGAGGCTGGCCCGGCGGACGGCTTCGAGCTCGTCGAAGCGAGCCGCGGGATCGGCGTCGGCGCGGGTCGCCGGAGCCCGGAAGCCGGCGCCGTGGTGGTAGATGTGGCCGTCGTAGATCCCGAACAGAATCGGATGGGCGTTGCGGCGGTTGCTGCGGAGGATCGGCGTCCAGACGACGCCCTTCTCCTCCAGCCGCGCCAGCAGGAGGCCCCCGTTGTCCCGGACCTCCTCCCCCCGCGAGTTCGTCCACGCGGCTGCGTTCCAGTCCCCGGGCAGCTCCCGCCAGAAGCGCGCCGTGGTGACGCAGAAGCAGGGGTGGGGTTGCCGGTCGCCCAGATTCTCGTCCCTGCGGACGGCCGCCAGGGGCGCGGAGGCGAGAAGCCCCTGGAGCCACCCGTCGAGCGGTCGAACCGGGAAGGCGTCGCCGTCGATGAACACGAGGAGGTCGTCGGGTGCGGCCTGCTCCGATATGGCCCCGGCCAGTGCATTGAGCTTGTCCGGGTGCGACCCGGGTGACCGGGTGGAGTGCTCGAAGCGCCGGTCCCATGCCGGGTCGTCGATACCCTCCAGGTTGGCGTACACGCGGTAAGGCACCCGGAGGTGACGCCGGAAGGCGCCGATCTGGATGTCGATCCACCGCGGATCGACCCAGTGCACGGTCGCGATGTGGATCATCCCGCGTCGCCGAGGCGGCCCGGTGAGGAGGCCTTGCCTTCGATGAGGAGCGGTTCGTGCGCGGTCAGGTCGTCGCCGGAAGCCTTGATGTGGGCATCCAGGTCGGCAATCCCGGCCGAGCCCAGCCGGGGGGTCACGTACACGACCAGGCCGCCGACGTCGTGGAGATAGGTCTGCCGGCCGAAGCGGTCGGTGGCCGTCAGCGTGAACCGGTAGGTCCCGCCTCCGAGGGTTGTGCTCAGGTCTACGTCGACCTCGAGCTCGTCAGCGGCGGCGAAGCTCCTCCACTCCAACCCGACGCGGGTCTGCATCACGTAGCAGGCGGTGCCGTCCTCGGAAGTGACCCCGAAGACGAAGCGAGGGTGGTCCACCCGCTCGTTGAACCGGAGGCGGACCGAATAGGTCGCCCGCTCCCCCGGCTGCAGGTGGTGGGTGGGACCGGTTTCGCCGGCGAGTGACCTCGAGGTGACCGAGATCCAGGGCTCCTGCGCCGAGCCGGCCAGAGGGCCGCTCCCGTCGACGCTCCCGCCGCCGACCGGGGTGGACATCAGCTCGTGGTGGCGGCTTATCGCCAGCTCCGCCGTTCCGTCGAAATCGATGCGACCGTGGTGCACAAGGACGGCCCGCGAGCACAGCAGCCGTATGGCGTGTATCGAGTGGCTGACGAGCAGCACGGTCGTACCGTCGGCCTGCATGGACCGCATCCGGTCGAAGCACTTCAGCTGGAAGCTGCCGTCACCGACGGCCAGCACCTCGTCGACGAGCAGTATCTCGGGCGAGGTGTGCACCGCGACCGAGAATCCCAGCCTCATGTACATCCCCGACGAATAGAACTTGACCGGGGTGTCGATGAACTCCTCGAGCTCGGAGAACGCCACGATCTCGTCGAAACGCGATGCCACCTCCCGTCGGGTCAGCCCGAGCAGCATGCCGTTGACGAGGACGTTCTCCCGACCCGTCATCTCCTGGTGGAACCCCACGCCCACACTGATCAACGGCGCCACCCGGCCCCGCACCCGGATGTGGCCCTCGGACGGGCGGCTGACGCCGGCGAGCATCCGCAGGAGCGTGGTCTTGCCGGCTCCGTTGTGGCCGATGACCCCTACCGTCTCGCCGGTGTCGACGACGAGATCGACGTCCCGGAGGGCCCAGCGCTCCTCCTTCTTCGGGGCCGCGCCGGGCAGGATGGACTTGAGCAGCATGGCCTGCTCGGTGAGGTGCCAGTACTTCTTGCCGACACCTTCCATCTCGATGGCCGGGCTCACAGCAGGTCCACGAAGAGCCGGTCGTAGCGGCGCTGCACCTCGGCGCCCACCACGAGCAGGATGGCGGTGACCGACAGGCTCACGACCAGGGGTGCCACCCAGAGCCCGCGGCTGCCGACCGTCGCCATGTGGAAGAGGGACACCGGCCCGGTGAGCGGGTTGGCGATGGCCACGATCCGCAGGCGGTGCAGGAACCCGATCGGGTAGATGACCGGGGTCAGGTACATCCACACCATCAGCGCCGCCTGCACGATGAAGCGGACATCCCGGAAGTACACCTGCAGGGCCGACACCACGAGCCCGAGCGAGGTGACGAGGGCGGCGAGCAGCCCGATGGCGGGCACGAGGAGCAGCAGGCGGACGCTGTAGTCGACGCCGAAAGCGGGCATCAGGGCGACGAGGACGACGACCGACACCACCAGCCCCACCAGGTTGGACAGCGACGGTACGACGACGAGGATGACCCGGGGGAACCAGACCTTGTCGGTGAGTGCGGCCCCGTCCACGATCGACGTCACCGAAGTGCCCAGCACGGAGGCGAAGTAGGAGTAGGCGGCCACCCCGCCCATCACATAGATCACGTAGCCGGAGCCCGTCCCGGACCGCACGACCCGGGTGAAGATGACCGCCATCACGGCCCCTTGGAGGACGGGCACGGCCACCGCCCATGCCACTCCGAGTGACGCCCGCTTGTACCGCGTCTGGAAGTCCTTGCGGGCCAGGACGAGCAGCACACCGGCGTGGCGCCTCAGCTCGGTCCACCAGAGCCGGTAGGAGTCGGCGGCCGGGGTGAGGTCCAGCACCGGGGCCGGCGCCCGGCCGTCAGCCATGATCCCCGCCCTGCGGCCTGTCGTCCTCACGCGGCGGTCGGCAGGACGGGCGAACTGGCAGCGTGGGCACGGCGGGGCACCAGGTTACAGAGCGCTTCAGGCCGCCTGCCGGACGGCCTCGACCAGCCGGCGGGCGTTCTGCCGCCCGGACCAGATGCAGGCCGGTATCCCGGCGCCGTCGTAGGAGGAGCCGCAGACCACCACGCCGGGGTGGCTGAGGGCCAACGCCTCCCGCACCGCGCCCACCCGACCGAGATGCCCGACTTCGTAGCGGGGGAAGGCGTCGGGCCAGCGGTGCACCCGCCACTGATCAGGCGCGACGCTCGAGCGCAGTATCCGGGACAACTCCCCGGCCAGCACCTCGACGAGCCGCTCGTCGGAGAGCGATCGGAACCGGTCGTCGGCGGACCGCCCGGCCGACATCCTGAGCAGAGCCCGGCCGGGCCGGGTCCAGTGCGGCCACTTGGCCGAGGCGAACGAGCAGGCGGTCATCAAGAGGCCGCTGGAACGGGGGACGAGGAAGCCGTTGTACCCGGGGGGCAGCTCGAGCCCGTCGCAGGCGATCAGCGCCAGGGCTACTGACGAGTACCTCGCATCGGCCAACCCGGCGGGGGCCGAAGGACCGAGCAGCGCGGCCGTGACCGGCGCCGGCGTGGCAAGTACGACCGCGTCGACCACCTCGCGGCCGGGTCCGACCGACCAGAGCCCCCCGGATCGCTCCACACGCTCCACCTCGAGGGGCTCGAACCGCACCCCTCCGGCCGAGAGCCGGGCCTCCAGTCGTTCCACCATGTGACCGAGACCCTGGCGAGGGGTGGCGAATATGGCCTCGGCGGGACCGGGCCCGGAGGGCAGCTGCCGCAGCCCCCGCATCAAGCTGCGCGACCGGCGGGCGACCTGGAGGATCTGCGGGACGGTCACCTCGGCGCTCAACCGGTCGATAGAGGACGCGTGGATGCCGCCGACCAGAGGGTCGACCAGACGATCCGCGACCTGGCGCCCGAATCGCCCCGCGATCAGGTCCCGGACGCTCACATCGGCCGGGAGGCGGCGGCGTGGCAGCACCAGGTCGGCCCCCGCCCTGATGACTCCGGCCGGGCCCAG
>DATGAX010000111.1:0-5665 GCA_035312965.1 Acidimicrobiales bacterium | reverse complement strand
CCGCCCGCGCGTCGGGGAGCACACGAGGAGGTGACCAGTGGACAACCCGAGAGCGGAGAAGGTGGCCGTCGTGGACGAGGTCCGGGCCCATTTCGACGGGTCCGACGCCGCCATCCTCACCGAGTACCGCGGGCTCAAGGTCAAGGACCTGGCCGGCCTGCGTCGCACCCTGCGCACCAGCGGCGGCGAGTACAAGATCTACAAGAACACGTTGGTGACCCTGGCCGCCCGCCAGTCCGGCCTGGCCGACCTGGAGCCGCTGCTCACCGGCCCCACCGCCATCGCCTTCATCAAGGGCGACGCCGCGGCGGTGGCCAAGGCCCTGCGCGACTACGCCCGGACCAACCCCTTGCTGGTCATCAAGGGCGGCGTTCTGGGCGACAAGGTCATCGGCGCCCCCGAGACCACCGCCCTGGCCGAGCTGCCGTCGCGGGAGGTCCTGCTGGCCCAGCTGGCCGGCGCCATGGCCGCCCCGCTCCAGCAGTTCGCCGGCCTGCTGCAGGCCCTGCCCCGCAACCTGGCCTACGGGCTGGCCGCCCTGCGCGACAAGTTGGACGTCGGCGGTACGGCGGCGCCCGCTATGGAGGAGGCCGCCGTCGCCGAAGCGGCCGCCGTCACCGATGAGGTGGCCGCCCCCGTCGCCGAAGCGGCCGCCGTCACCGATGAGGTGCCCGCCGCCGACGCCGCGGTGCCGGCCGCCGATGAGCCGTCTGCCGCCGATGAGCCGTCTGCCGCCGAGGAGCCGGACGGCGCCGACGAGCCGGCGCCCGACGAGACGCCGGCCACCGAAGAGGCGGCCGCCGAGGCCCCCACAACCGATCCCGAACCGACCGAATAACCCAGCAGGAGCACGATCAACATGGCAACCAAGGAAGAGATCCTCGACAGCATCGCCAACCTCACCGTCCTCGAGCTCTCGGAGCTCCTCAAGGACTTCGAGGAGCGCTTCGGCGTAACCGCCGCCGCCCCGGTGGCCGTGGCTGCCGCCGTCCCCGGCGCCGGCGGCGGGGAAGCGGCCGTCGAAGAGGAGCAGGACGAGTTCGACGTGGTCCTCGCCGCCGCAGGCGACAAGAAGATCCAGGTCATCAAGGAAGTCCGGGCCCTCACCAGCCTCGGCCTCAAGGAGGCCAAGGATCTGGTCGACGCGGCGCCGAAGGCCGTCCTCGAGAAGGTGTCCAAGGAGGACGCCGAGAAGGCGAAGGCCCAGCTCGAAGGCGCCGGCGCCACCGTCGAGCTCAAGTAGTCGGGTGGCGAGCGGCGCTCAGCCGCTCGCCACCAACTTCGTCGCCCAGGCGAAGGGCAGCAGCGCGGCCACGAGCAGGGCGATCTGCAGCGCCAGAGGGTGGCCCGGCCGGTCGTAGATGGCCACATGCAGGGCGTCGACCCCGTTCTGGGTGGCGGCGAAGTGCCGGGCGAACAAGGTGGGCAGGAACGACGCCCCGATCAGGCCGGCCAGCAGGGACAGCGGGAAGGCCACCACCGGGCCGGTCAGGGCCACGGCCAGACCGGCCACCGCCAGGGCGAGGAGCAGCACACCCGTGGCCGCGCCATGGGGTTGGTACACGTAGCTGGCCGCACCGACCGCCACGATGAGCAGCGAGATCAACGTCCGGATTCGCAGAGACACCCGGGCCGCCTCGATCAGCAGCAGGGCGGTGATACCGGGTACGAGGACGGCGAGGACGCCGCCGATGCCGAGGACGGCCCGGCGGGGCGCCCCGTGCCGGGCCGCACCCGAGACGATCCGGTTGGCTCCGCTCAGCACGAGCCGCTCGGTGGTGGCGGCCAGCGAGCGGCCCGCCCCGGCCAGGTAGGGAAGGCGTCCGGCCGCCACGGCGATGCCCGCGAGCACGCCGAGGATCAGCCAGACGCGACCCTTCACAGGCGGCGGAAGTGGTGCGGCGACTGAGGTTCGGGTGAGCCGGCCACCCACGCCTCGAGCTTGGTCTCGAACTCGTCGGACCCGCCGTCGTCACCGACGGCGTCCACCGGGCGGAAGGCGGCCGGCCACGGCATCTCCTCCTCGCCGTCGTCGGCGTCGGCGAGGTCCTCGACCACGGCGGCGGGCTCCTCCAGCGCGGCCATCTCCCCGGTGCGGTACCCGGTCACCTCGGCCCCCGCCGTCTCGGTGTCCGTGTGGGCCTCCGGCGCGGCGGCCGGCGCGTCGATCACGGCCAGACGGGCGTCGACGACCGGCTCGTCCGCTTCGGCGAGCGGTTCGGGATCGGGTGCTTCCGCCGGGGCGTCCGCGGGCAGCTCGACGGGCGGGCCGACCAGGCCGAGGGCCACGCCGAGCGCGTTGCGGATGTCGGTCATGTTGGCGGCGACGGAGTCACGCTGCTCGGCCAGGGCCCGCAGCTCGACCCGGGCCTCTTCGCGCTTCTCCTGCTGCTCGGTCAGCATCCGGGCCTCCTCGGCCCGGGTGTGCGAGACGACCTGCTCGGCCCACTGCTCGATCTGGCGGGTGCGGGCCCCGGCCCGGGCCTCCGCCTCGGCCATGATCTCGGTGGCCTGGGCCCGGGCCGCGGCCTCGATGCGGCGGGCCTGCTCCTCGGCCCGCAGCAGCGCACCGCGCGCCTGGTCCTCGGCCTGGCCCACCTCTTCCCGGGCCCGTTCGAGCATCTCGGCCGCCTGCACCTCGGCCCGGTTGACGGTGTCAGAGGCGGTCTCCTCGGCCGAGCGGAGCAGGATGGCGATCCGCTCGCCGAGCACGACACCCGAACGGGGTGCTTCCGAGCCGATCCGCTCCTCGAGGTCGGCGATGCGGGAGTTGAGCCGGTCGACGTGGGCTTGGAGCCCCCGGCAGCGGTCCTCTGCCTCCTCCACCTGGCCGAGCGCCTCGGCCAGCGAATCGAGGTACTCGTCGACCTCCATGCGGTCATAGCCCCGGAGGCTCACGGTGAAGGAAGGGGCGTTGGTCTTGGAATCCATGTCGGGCACCTCGCGCAGTCAGATAGGCATACCTGAGCCCACCGGTTCCCGCCGGGACCCGATCCCCTGACCCGTATCCTTTCCCAGTTTGCCCGGGCGCGCAAGGACCGCCCCGGTGGCGGGGCGCCGGGCCCGACTCCGGAGGGCCGGAAAGTTGGCGCTACACCGGCAACTTTCCGGCCTGCCACGGCGGATGAAGGAGTCGGAATCCCCCGGAACGTCGGGAATCAGACGACGGCGCCCACGTCACGGGCGGCCCGCCAGCGGCCGGCGGCCCACTCCGGCACCCCGCAGGCCTCGATCATGGTGTCGACGGTGGCCCGGCAGCCGGACAGTTCGTCGCCCCACGCCACGATCTGCACCCCGGGTCCGGCCAGAGGCAGGGCGACACCGGTCGCCGACCCCTCGTTGGCCCGGGCCGAGCACCACTGGTCGGGGACCTGGCCGGGATCGACGACCACCACGAGGGTGACCACCCGGGCGCCTTCGAGCACGGCGGGTGACTCCCACAGGGGAGAACCGGGGCCGACGGCCAGCTCGGTGCAGACCACGGGCCAGCCGTCGCGCACCACGCGCAGCCGGGAGCTCCAGGTCCCCGGAGCCGACTCGTTGCGCCGCTCGAGGAGGAACTCGTCCTGCCACAGGAGGCGGGCGCTCGACGCCAGTTCCACGTTGGCGTCGGAGCGGTGCTGGCAGGCGTCGGCCGCCACGCCCGGCTCGGGGTGCCAGGTGAGCATGGCGTCGCTGGCCACGGTGGCGGTCACCTCGAACGTCGAGCTGGACGGGCCGGACCAGGGCGGCCGGCGGCTGCCACGGCGGGCCAAGGTGGGCGCGGCGGAGCGGATCTCGGCGCAGCAGCCCACCCCGACGGTCACGTTGAGCCCGAGGTGGTCGCCGGCCACCGGGTGCGCGGTGGAGTTGACGATGGTGGCGCCCCACCGGGCCGGTTGGAACGAATGGGCGGCCGAGGCCGACATGTCCGCCACGATCGGCTCCCCGCCGATGCCGGCCCGGAAGCGGACGGTGGCCAGCGCGGTGGACGTCCCGGTCACGACGCGAACGACCGTGGTATCTGGGCGACGTGCTCCTCGGCCAGGTATTCGAGGGCGGGGGCGCCGAAGGCGGGCATCTGGGCGAGCGACCGCATGCTCGTCTGCGACGCCTCGTGGGCCAGGCGGCTCACTTCCGGCGCCATCTCGACACCCAGCTCGCTGATCACCTCGGGCCGGACCGACAGGAGGGTCTGGGCGGCGAAAGCCGGGCCGGCGACCGACGCGTAGGCGGCCGCCTCGGCCGCGTCGGCCGGGGTGCAGCCGGCGACGGCGGCGACCACCCCGACCGAGGTCGGGTAGTGGGGGCGCTGGCGGTTTCCGACCGTGGCCCGGGCCAGAGCGTCCAGCAGCGGATCCGAGCTGATGGTGACGGCCAGCCGGAGGATGTGATGGCCCTGCTCACGGGAGGCCTGACGGGCCGCCGGGGACGGTATACGGGCGTCCAGCTCCGCCTCGACCGCCCGGAACAGGGCCGTCGGCGACGCCGAGTTCGGGCACCGGGCGCACACCGCGGCGGCGGCGACGGCCCCGATGACGCCGGCCGTCCACAGCCGGCCGTAGAGGAACGAGCGCAGCGTGTCGACGTCGGTGACCAGGCCGACCGCGCAGGCGGCCTCCATCCCCCCGGAGTGAGCCGGGCTGCCCGACGGGAAGCGGGCGTCGGCCAGCAGCAACTTCAGCGACTCGGACACAGTCCTACAACAGTACGGACGGCTGTCCCGGCGCCTTGAGCACCGCCCTGGAAGGTCCCGAATAGCGGGAAAACCTTGACCGGAGCGGACTTGTACCGTACCCTAACTCGCAAACCCAGGCAGAACGGCAAGTCAGCTTGCCTTAGTGCGCCCGTCGGCCTAGACTGGCCTCTGCCGTGGTCCCCCGCTCTGCGTTTCCAGCTTCTTCGACGCGGCTCCGGCGCGGTCATACGGCGATCATCCATATCGCACTGCCTCAGGAGTAGGTCTTGCCGACTCGTGCCGCGTCCCGGGAGCGCTTCTCCTTCGCCAACCTCGATGAGGTCCTGCCTTTGCCGGATCTCATCTCTATCCAGCGGGACTCGTTCCGGTGGTTCCTCGAAGAGGGACTGGCCGACACGTTCCGCGACATCAGTCCTATCGAGGACTTCTCGGGCCAGCTGAAGCTGATTCTCGAGTTCGACCCCACCGACCAGGACCTGCGCCCGCCGCCCAAGTTCTCGGTGGAGGAGTGCAAAGAGAAGGACATGACCTACGCCGCGCCGATCTTCGTGCGGGCGCAGTTCCAGAACGCCAACACCGGCGAGATCAAGGAGCAGACCGTCTTCATGGGGGACTTCCCGATGATGACGGACAAGGGCACCTTCATCATCAACGGCACCGAGCGGGTGGTCGTCTCGCAGCTGGTGCGGTCGCCGGGCGTGATCTTCCAGCCCGGCCGTGACCTCAAGACGGTGGTGACCGGGACCATCCACCCCTACCGTGGCGAGTGGATCGAGTTCGACGTCGAGGCCAAGCCGGGCAAGGAGATCACCGCCGGCTCGCGCGTCGCCCGCAAGCGGCGCCTCAGCCTGTTCGTGCTCCTGCGCGCCCTCGGGTACACCGACGAGGCTTTCCTCGCCGCGTTCGCCCGCCACTTCGACTTCCTCGAGACGCAGTGGGACAAGGAGCGGGACCTGGCGCCGACCCAGGAGGAGGCGCTGCTCGAGA
>DATGAX010000110.1:0-2019 GCA_035312965.1 Acidimicrobiales bacterium | reverse complement strand
GTCGAGATCGAATTCCTTGCCCAGCACCGCCCCTGCCCCGAGCAGCTGGCGGGCCGGACCCGAGAGCAGATCCAGCCTCCGCGTGAGGAACAACCCGGCCCGGCGGGACGTCTGGGCCCCGGCCAGACCGGCCCGGTCGATGGTCCATCCCTCCCCCGCCGGCTGCAGGACGCCCGTCTCGACCAGGCCCCGCAGCACCGCTGTGGCCATGAACGGGCTGCCCTCGGACAGGTGCGCCACCGCCTCCGACGCCTCTTCGGGGAGAGGTCCCGCCATCGACTCGCACAAGGACACGACCTCGGGGCCGCTCATCGGTGCCAGCTGGATGAGGGCCCGGGCCGGGGCCCGGCGCAGCGGGTGGTCCGGGCCGACCTCCTCCGACCGGAAAGCGGCGACGACCAGCACCTTGGCCGAGGCCGGCCGGCGGCTCGCTTGGGGCCACTCTGAGAGCAGCTTCAGGGTGAGGGAGTCGGCCCACTGGGCGTCGTCGAGGACGATCACCGCCGGGCGATCTCCGCCCCCGGCGGCGTCGAGCAGGGCGCACAGGGCGTTGATGGTGCGGGCTTCGCCGTACGCCTCCGGGCCCTCGCCGGTCGGCTCGACGCCGAGGACCGGCGCCAGGGCCGGGATGGCGGCGACCACGGCGTCGGTCCAGCCCACCAGGCTCTCGACCAGCCAGGTCCGGAACGACTCGTCGTCCCGGCAGTGCTGGGCGATCGCCGCGGCCACCCCGTCGAGCATCTGGAACGGCCGGCGGGCCACCCGGTCCGCGCCTTGCCCGCGGAACAGGCGGGTGCCGGGATCGAGGCGCAGGCAGACTTCGTCCAGGAGCCGGCTCTTGCCACCCCCAGACTCCGCTTCGACGAGGACCAGGCCGGGCCGCGACGCCACCTCCGACACCAGCTCGGACAGGGCGGCCAGTTCCACGTCGCGCCCGATGTACCCCGCCTCGGTCAGGCTCCGGCGGCGATCGGTCATGCCGATCGGTACCGGGGGATCCGATACACCGCTGCGGAGCCCTTCCCACAGCGTCTCCAGGTCGGCCACGACGGCCGCCGCCGATTGGTAGCGCTGGGACGGCTCCTTCGCCAGCAGGCGTCGGACCAGGCCGTCGAGCGCGCTCGGGATGCCGCGCCGCAGGTTTCGCATCGGCGCCGGCTCGACAGTGGCGTGGGCGTGGAGCACCTCGCCGACGGTGGTCCCTTCGAACGGCGCCCGGCCGGCCAGGCACTCGTACAGGACCACCCCGGCGGAGTACAGGTCGGCCCGCTCGTCCACCTCGGCGTCGACCAGACCGGCCACCTCGGGGGCCAGGTAGCGGGCCGTGCCGACCGGTTCCTCCCGGAGGGATGGATCCAGCCAGGCGCTGCGGGCCAGGCCGAAGTCGATCAGCGCGGCGCGTTCGATCCCGCCCGCGCCCGATACGACGATGTTGGCCGGCTTGACGTCCCGGTGGACGATGCCCAGGTCGTGGACCTGCGCCAGTGCGCCGAACACGTCGACGCCGATCCGGAGCACCGACTCGATGGGCAGCGGCGACTCGGTCAGGCGGGCGGCGAGGTCGCGCCCTTCCACATACGGTTGGGCGAGGTACATCAAGCCACCGTCGAGCCCCACGGTGATGGGCCGGGAGGGAAGGTCGAGCTCGTTGAGCACCCGGGCCTCGTGCTCGAGGCGCAGGCGGACGGCGCTGGAGATGCCACGGGAGCGCACCAGCTTGACCACGACGGTCGAACCGTCGGTGCGGTCGACGGCCAGCCAGGTCTCGCTGGAATGGCGCTGCTTCAGGCTCTCGGTCAGGACGAACCGCTGCCCCAGGACCATGCCCGGACCGGACGAAGGGACGCCTGTGACGTCCTTGTCGTCCGGAGCCGGGACGGCGTCCATCTCACCCATCAGCCTCATCCATCAGCACCTCGTTGTGCACATGATTCTGGCTGATCGGCCCGAGGCCCGATCGGCCGCACCAACCCAGCGACCTTCCATCGGTTGTATGGATATCGGTCGTCGTCGACCGGC
>DATGAX010000109.1:0-3004 GCA_035312965.1 Acidimicrobiales bacterium | reverse complement strand
AATACACCTGGCTGCTCGCCGTCAGCAAGCCGGTCGTGGCCGCCATCAACGGGCCCATCGCCGGCATGGCCGTCCCCATCGCCCTGTGCTGCGACATGCGGTTCATGGCCGAGGACGCACCGCTGCTCACCGCTTTCTCGCAGCGGGGCCTGATCGCCGAGTGGGGCATCGCCTGGCTCCTGCCCCGCCTGGTCGGCACCGGCCACGCCCTCGATCTCCTCTTCTCCTCCCGGCGGGTCAGCGGTGCCGAGGCCGCCGCCATGGGCCTGGTCAACCGGGCCCTGCCCGCCGACGAGGTCCTGCCCCACAGCATCCGCTACGTCGAGGATCTGGCCCAGAAGTGCTCCCCGACGTCGCTGTCGATCATGAAGCGCCAGGTGTACGAGCAGCTGACCGCCACCCTCGGCCCCTCCGAGGCCGAGGCCCGCAAGCTGATGATCGAGAGCTTCGGCCGGCCCGACTTCAAGGAAGGGGTGGGGTCGTTCCTGGAGAAGCGGCCGCCCCGGTTCGGCCGCCTCGGCGCCGACGGGGGCTAGGGCCGGCCCCTAGGTGACCCGGCCCGAAGCGTCTTCTGGACTCGGTCACTGGCCCAGAAGCGACTTCTGGACCTTGCCCATGGCGTTGCGGGGCAGAGCCTCGACTATCTCCACCCGGCGGGGCCGCTTGTGGACGGACAGGTTGCGGGCCACGAACTCGATCAGCTCCGACCCGTTCACCGACTCGGCCACCACGTAGGCCACGATGGCCTGGCCCAGGTCGGCGTCGGGCTCGCCCACGACGGCCGCCTCGGCCACGGCCGGGTGGGCCAGCAGCGCCGCCTCCACCTCGCCCGCCCCGATGCGGTAGCCGCCGCTCTTGATCAGGTCGGTGGACTGCCGGCCGACTATGCGGTGCCAGCCGGACGGATCCACGCAGGCCACGTCGCCGGTCCGGAACCAGCCGTCGGCGGTCGTCGCCTTCGCGGTGGCCTCCGGCCGGTTGCGGTACCCCGCCATCATCGTCGGCGTCAGCACCTCCAGCTCACCCACCGCCTCGCCGTCGGCCGGCACCGGCTCCCCCGCTTCGTCGCGCAGCCGGGTCTCGATCCCGGGGAGCGGCTGGCCGACCCACCCCGGCCGCCGCTCGCCTCGGGGTCGGCCGCTCACCGTTATCAGCGTCTCGCTCATCCCGTAGCGCTCGATGGGGCCCTGGCCGGCCAACGCCTCGAGGCGCTCGAAGACCGGCACCGGCAGGCCTGCGCTGCCCGACACGAGCAGGCGGGCGCCCCGCAGGGCGCCGGCCGCTGCCGCGTCGGCGGCGATCCGGGACCACACGGTCGGCACCCCGAAGTACATCGACGCCCCCGCTGCGGCGTAGGCGTCGGGCGTGGGCCGGCCGGTGTGGATCAGCCGACCGCCGGCCCGCATCGGGCCCAGGACGCCGAGGATCAACCCGTGCACGTGGAACAGCGGCAGCCCGTGGGCCAGCACGTCGTCCGGCCCCCACTCCCACGCCTCGGCGAGCAGGTCGAGGTCGGCGGCGATGGCCCGGGCCGGCAGCTCCACGCCCTTGGGCAGCCCGGTGGTGCCGCTGGTGTACATGACCATGGCCACCCGATCCGGGTCGGCCGGCCCGGCCGGGACGTCGCCCCGCGCCCCGACGTCGACCGGCTGCCCCGGGCCTCCCAGCAGGGCCGCCGCCCCGCTGTCGCCCATGATGTGGTCCCGCTCCATCGGCCCCGCGTCGGGCGGCACCGGCACCACCGGGGTGCCGGCCATGAGGGCGCCCACCACGGCGACGACCGTCTCCATGGTGGCGTCGGCGTGCACCGCCACCGCCGGCATGCCCGTCACCCGGGCCGCCACCACCCCCGCCGCGGCGGCCAGATCCTCTCCGGCGAGGGTGCGCCCGGCCACGGTGACCGTGGTGGCCGTCAGCTGGGGCAGCAGGTCCAAGGTCGCTAGCGTAAGGCAACATGCCCACCTTTGACGTCGTCTCACAGGTCGACATGCAGGAGGTCCGCAACGCCGTCGACCAGGCCCAGCGCGAGCTCTCCACCCGGTTCGACTTCAAGGGGACCGATTCGACCGTCGAGCTGTCCGGGATGGAGCTCAAGCTCCACTCGGCCACCGAGGACCGCCTGCGGGCCGTGGTGCAGGTGATCGAGGAGAAGCTGGTCAAACGCCAGGTCTCGCTCAAGGCCCTCGACTACGGCAAGCCGGAGGAGGCGGCCAAGGGCACCATGCGCCAGACCATCACGCTCAAGGCCGGGCTCTCGGCGGACCACACGAAGGCGATCAACCGGTGGATCAAGGACCGCGGCCCCAAAGGCGTGTCCTCCTCCACTCAGGGCGACCAGGTGCGGGTCACGGGCAAGAAGCGCGACGACCTGCAGGCCGTGATCGCCGGCCTCCGCGAGGAGGATCTCGGCATCCCGCTTCAGTTCGAGAACTTCCGCGATTGATCGCCGCCTTCTCGGTCACGCCGCTCGGCGCCGGCGAGTCGGTGGGCGCCATGGTCGCCGAGTGTGTCCGCATCGTGCGGGCCAGTGGACTGGCCCACGAGACCAACGCCATGTTCACCAACGTCGAGGGTGATTACGACGAGGTGATGTCCGTGATCCGGGCGTGCGTCGACTATGTCGCCTCGGTAGCGCCGCGGGTGTCGGTGGTGGTCAAGATGGACGTGCTGGCGTCCGACCCGGGTGGCCGGCTGGCCGCCAAGGTGCGGTCTGTCGAGGACCACCTGGCGGGCGGATAGGCCGTCGTTCAGGCCGCCTTGTGCCCCTTGGACAGGGCGGCCAGCACGGACGCCGGCACCGGGGCCACCGTGCAGGAGAGGGTGTAGACGCCGCCCGCCTCATGGACCTGGACCGGGCAGACGGGGACGATCGGGATACGGGTCAGGTTGATGACGTCCAACGTCCGGCCTGCCGCGCTGACGACGATGCGGTCCGACCCGGTCGCGGTGACCTGCAGGCGCAGATCGGACGCGATGGTGCCTTCCAGCCCGGACAGCTTGATCA
>DATGAX010000108.1:0-2474 GCA_035312965.1 Acidimicrobiales bacterium | reverse complement strand
CCCACGGCCATCACAGTGCCGCCCCCCGCTTGGCCGAGCTGCTCGTCGACCCGTTGACCCGGCTGGGCAGCCCCGCCGCCGGGTTCCACGCGTCGCTCTTCGCCCACGCCGTCGTGGGTCGCATGTCGGAGTATCTGTGGGCCGGCCGGTCGCCGACGCGCACCGAGGTCGACGACATCGTCGGCTTCGGCCTGGCATGGGTTGCCGGCCGCTGATATTCATGCCATGGTGTGCTGACACCAATATCAGGCCGGGGAACGACCGGCGCCCAGGAGGAAGCGAACCGTGACCGTCGCCGATCCGCCGGACCTGTACTACGACCCCTACGACGTCGGGATCAACACCGACCCGTACCCGGTCTACCGGAGGCTCCGGGCGGAGGCGCCCCTGTACTACAACGAGCCGCACGACTTCTTCGCCGTCAGCCGCTATGACGACGTGGAGAAGGTGTTGGTCGACAAGGAGACCTACATCTCGGGCAGGGGCGGGATCCTCGAGCTGATCCGGTCCGGCATGGAGTTCCCCTCCGGCGTCTTGATCTTCGAGGATCCCCCTGTCCACACGGCGCATCGCAGCTTGCTGTCGCGGGTCTTCACGCCGAGGAAGGTCGCGGCCCTCGAGCCCCAGATCCGGGCCTTCTGCGCCCGCAGCCTCGACCCGTTGATCGGTGCCGACCACTTCGATTTCATCGCCGACCTGGGCGCCCAGATGCCGATGCGGGTGATCGGGATGCTGCTGGGGGTCCCCGAAGCCGATCAGGCATCGTTTCGCGACCTGTCCGACGAGCGGCTCCGGACCGAGCGGGGCCGGCCGATGACCATCTCGGCCGACAACTTCGACGGATCGGCCTTCGGTGAGTACATCGACTGGCGGGCCGAACATCCTTCCGACGACGTCATGACAGAGCTCATCAACGCCGAGTTCGAGGACGAGCACGGCGTCCGTCGCACCCTCACCCGGGATGAGGTGCTGACATATCTCAACGTCGTGGCCGGCGCCGGCAACGAGACCACCGGTCGCCTCATCGGTTGGATGGGCAAGGTCCTGGGCGACCATCCCGACCAGCGCCGCCAACTGGTGGAGGACCGCAGCCTGATCCCGAATGCGGTCGAAGAGACTCTCCGCTTCGAGCCGCCCGGGCTCCAGATCGCCCGCTATGTCACCAGCGACGTCGAGCACCACGGGATGGCGGTTCCGGAGGGGAGCGTGATGGTCGCCATCGTGGCGTCGGCCAACCGGGATGACCGCCGGTATCCCGACGGCGACCGCTTCGACATCCACCGCAGGATCGGGCAGACCCTCACCTTCGGGTACGGCGTCCACTACTGCCTGGGCGCCGCCCTGGCCCGCATGGAGGGACGCATCGCGCTGGACGAGGTCCTCCAGCGCTTCCCCGATTGGGAGGTCGACATGGCGCAGGCCCGCCTGGCGCCGACCTCGACCGTTCGGGGATGGGAGACCCTGCCCGTCCGCATACCGTAGGCGTGGTCCAGATGGCCCAGGACCCGCCCAAGAGGCGCTACGACAGCACGTTGCGCCGCCGGAGTGCAGCCGAGACCCGGGACCGGATCGTGGCCGCCGGTGTCGATGTGCTGCGTGGCGTGGCCATCTGGAACTGGGGGGTCCTGACGGCGCGGACCGTCGCGGCGCGGGCCGGGATCAGCGAGCGGACCGTGTACAGGCACTTCGAGACGGAGAAGGCGCTGCGTGACGCCGTCCTGGGCCGGCTGGAAGCGGAGTCGGGGGTGGTGCTGGGCGACCTCGAGCTGGAGGGTGTGGCTGACGCCGCGGCGCGCATCTTCGCCTTCGTGTCGTCCTTTCCGATACAGCCCCGCACCCATGTGGACGCGACGGTCATGGCGGCCAACGTGCGCCAGCGACAGGCCCTGGAAGGGGCGGTGGCACCATGGGTCGAGGGCTGGACGGAGACCGACGCCCGCCTGGTCCCGGCCCTGCTCGATGTCATGTGGAGCGTGGTGTCCTACGAGCGCCTGGTCGTCGACTGGCAGCTCGGGTCCGACGACGCCGTCACCGGGCTGCGATGGGCCATCGGCCTCATAGAGGACGCGGTTCGGGTTGGGCGCCGCCCGTCGGACCATCAACCCTGAGCGGCCGGGCCAGGTGCCTCAGGCGTACCGCCGGGCGCCGGCGTAGTAGGGCGACAGGTCGGGGGACCACAGCGGAACGGTCTCTATCGCCGCCCCGGTGTGGGGGGCGTCGATCATGAGGCCGTTGCCGGCATAGATGCCCACATGGTCGACGGTGCGGCCGTCGAAGGCGAAGAAGACCAGGTCACCGGGCCGGAGGTCGGCCCGGGCGACCGGACCGCCGGCCCGGGCCTGGTCGGCCGCATCGCGTGGCAGGGTCACACCGAACTGGCGGTAGACGGTGTAGGTCAGGCCCGAGCAGTCGAAGCCGAAGGACGACGTGCCGGCCCAGAGGTACTGCAGGCCGAGGAAGCGCCTGGCTTCGGC
>DATGAX010000107.1:0-2495 GCA_035312965.1 Acidimicrobiales bacterium | reverse complement strand
CCAAGCGGCCGACGTCGTGATCGTCGGGCTGCAGACGGGAGGCGTGTGGCTGGCCGAGCGCCTGGCCCGGATCATCGGCGAGGTGACCGGCCAGGACCCCGGCCTGGGGACGCTCGACGTGGCCTTCTACCGGGACGACATCGGCCTGCGGCCGGTGCTGCCCGAGGCGGCCACCAACATCCCGCTCGACCTCACCGGCAAGACGGTGATCCTGGTCGACGACGTGCTCTTCACCGGCCGGACCATCCGGGCCGCCCTCAACGCCCTGTCCGACTACGGCCGGGCCCGCTCGGTCCAGCTGGCGGTGATGGTGGACCGGGGCCACCGCGAGCTGCCCATCCGGCCCGACTACGTCGGGAAGAACCTGCCGACCCGGAGGGACGAGATGGTCGACGCCACCGAAGAGGGAGTGCTGATCGGGGACGTGACCGCCCCATGACGGCCATGGACGAGGGACTCATCGAGCGGATGGAATCCCGACCGGCGGCCGCCGTCACGCCGCCGCCGACCCGCCCCCGCCACCTGCTCTCCATCGCCGATCTGGGGCGAGCGGGCATAGAGGAGGTCCTGCACCTGACCGACAGCTTCGTGGAGGTGAGCCGGCGCGCCATACCGAAGGTGCCGGCCCTGCGGGGCAAGACGGTGGTGTCGGTCTTCTTCGAGGACTCGACCCGCACGAGGCTGTCGTTCGAGACGGCGGCCCGGCGGCTGTCGGCCGACGTCATGACCTTCTCGGCCGGCAGCTCCTCGCTCAACAAGGGGGAGTCGCTCAAGGACACCATCCACACCATCGAGGCCATGGGGGTCGACGCTCTGGTGGTGCGCCACTCGGGCAGCGGCGTGCCGTGGCAGGTCGCCGGCTGGGTCGACGGCCCGGCGGTGGTCAACGCCGGCGACGGCTGGCACGAGCACCCCACCCAGGCGCTCCTGGACTGCTACACGATCACCCGGGAGCAGGGACCGCTGGCCGGCAAGCACATCGCCATCGTGGGCGACGTCCGCCACAGCCGGGTGGCCCGCTCCGATGTCCTGGCCTTCTCGTCCCTCGGCGCCGAAGTGACGCTGGTCGCCCCGCCCACGCTGCTACCGCCCAGCCTGGCCGGCTGGCCGGTGCGGATCTCACACGACCTCGACACGGTGCTGCCGGCCGTCGACGTGGTGTACCTGCTCCGCCTGCAACGGGAGCGGATGCTGGAGGCCCTGCTGCCGTCGCTGAGGGAGTACACCGCCACCTACGGCCTGACCCGAGCCCGCGCCGCCCGAATGCGGGAAGGGGCCCTGATCATGCACCCGGGCCCGGTCAACCGGGGCGTGGAGATCGCGGCCGAGGTGGCCGACCTGCCCCGGTCGGTGATCACGGCCCAGGTCGCCAACGGGGTGGCGGTCCGCATGGCCGTGCTCTACCTGCTGCTCGGATCGGGGGTGGATCTTGCCGCCGCGTGACCAGCCGCGTAACCAGCCGCGTAGCCAGCCGCGTAACCCCCGCCACCGGCCGCAGGCCGTGGTCATCCGGGGCGGGCGCATCGTCGACGCCACCGGCAGCCGGGTGGCCGACGTCCTGATCCAGGACGGGATCATCACCTCGGTGACGGCCAAGGTCAGCTCCGTCCCGGCCGGGACGGTGGTGCTGGACGCGTCAGGGTGCGTGGTGGGCCCGGGTCTGGTCGATCTGCACACCCACCTGAGAGAGCCGGGCCGGGAGGAAGCCGAGACGGTCGAGTCCGGATCGCGCGCCGCCGCCCTGGGCGGGTTCACCGCGGTCGTGGCCATGCCCAACACGGAGCCGGCCATCGACAGCGCGGCGGTGGTCCGCCACGTCCAGGAGCTGGGCGCCGAGGCGCTGTGCGACGTCCACCCGGCCGGCGCCATCACCGTCGGCCGGTTGGGCAAGCAGCTGGCCCCAATGGCCGAGATGGCCCACCTGGGCGTCCGCATCTTCACCGACGACGGGGCGGGGGTGCAGGACGCCCGCCTCATGCGCCGGGCCATGGAGTACGCCACCGCTCTCGGGGTCACGCTGGCGCAGCACTGCGAGGACGCCTCTCTGGCCGGGGGCGGGCACATGCACGAAGGGGAGTGGTCGAGCCGCCTCGGCCTGGCCGGCCAGCCGGCGGAGGCGGAGGAGCTCATGGTCATGCGCGACCTGGCCCTCGTCCGCCTGACGGGGGCGCGCATGCACTTCCTTCACCTCAGCACGGCCGGCTCGCTGGCAATGGTGAGAGGGGCGAAGAACTCCGGCCTGGTGGTGACGGCGGAGGTAACCCCTCACCACTTCACGCTCACCGACGCGTGTGTGGCGTCGTACGACGCGGTGTACAAGGTCAACCCGCCTCTGCGCACCGCCGAGGACGTCGCCGCGGTCAAGGCGGCGCTGGCCGACGGCACGGCCGACGCCATTGCCACGGATCACGCCCCCCACGCGGCGGAGAGCAAGGAGGCGCCCTTCGACCAGGCGCCACCGGGGATGCTGGGCCTCGAGACGGCGCTGGCCCTGG
>DATGAX010000106.1:0-2525 GCA_035312965.1 Acidimicrobiales bacterium | reverse complement strand
GTCATGGCCGACATCGCCGCCCTGTGCGGGCAGTCCTACAGCGGGCGGTTCGCTCCCGTCCCGTCGTAAACTCCCCTGGGTATGGCCCGGAGCGACGCGCAATCCATGGACCGGGGGCGGGCCCTCGGCTTCGAGCGCCGCATGTCCGATCAAGAGTCGCTCATGTGGAACATCGAGAAGGACCCGTGGCTCAACCCGAGCGGCGCGCTGCTCACGATCCTCGACCGGCCCGCCGACTTCGACCTGTTGCTGGCCCGGATCCGGTACGGCATCACGCGGCTGCCCCGCTTGCGCGAAAGGGTGGTGCCCGGTCTGGGCCGGCTGGCCCCGCCGGTGTGGGCCACCGACGCCGACTTCGATCTGGGCTACCACGTCCGGCGTCTGCGCCTACCGGAACCCGGGTCGATGCGCCAGCTGCTCGATCTCGTCACCCGCCTCTACGAGGAACCGTACGACCGGACCCGCCCGTTGTGGCTCTTCTATTGCATCGAAGGGCTGCCCGACGGCCGGGGGGCCCTGTTCGTCAAGCAGCACCACAGCGTGGCGGACGGCATCGGCGCCCTGCGCATGGCGGAGGTGTACACCGACCTCGAACGCGACGTGACACCCCCGCCCGCCGTCGACCTGGACCAGGTCATCGCCGACGCCCTGGTTGGCGAGCTGGGCGAGCTCCTCGAGGCGGGCGCCGACACCAGCGACTCGATACTCGACACCGCCACCCGCACCCTGACCCACAACCTGCGCCGGCAGGCGGGGATCGCGTGGCGCACGGCAGGCGGCATCACCGACCTGGCCACGCACCCGACCCGCGTGGCTCCGCTCGTAGCCGGAGCGGTCGAGCAGGTGCGCTCCGCCGTCGACACGGTGGGAGGGGGCCGGAAGATAGATGGGGGGGCGCCCCTGTGGACCAAGCGTTCCCGCCGGCGCCATCTGGAGGTGCTCCACCTCTCCCTCGAAGACGCCAAGGCCGCGGCCAAGAGCCTGAACGGGTCGGTCAACGACCTTTTCGTCACCGGCGCCGCGCTGGGGGCCCTCGCCTACCACGCCGAGCGCGGCGTCCCGATACAGGCGCTCAACATGACGTTCGTCGTCAGCACCCGCTCCGACAAGGAGGCGGGCGGGAACTCGTTCACCCCGGTGCCGGTGCAGATCCCCGTCGGCGATGCCGAGCTGACGACGGAGGAGCGCTTCGACCAGGTGGGCGCGCTGATGGCCGCACGGCGGGCCGGCGTCAAGGGACGCGGGGCGATGAGCGCCGTCGCCGGCCTGGTCAACCTCCTGCCCACGTCGGTCAGCACCCGGGTGGCGCGCCAGCAGGCGGCCAAGGTCGACCTGGCCACATCGAACATCCGGGGCGCCCCCATCCAGACCTACATCGCCGGTGCGGCCGTCTTGTCGTGCATCCCTCTCGGTCCGGTCGCGGGGACCGCCGCCAACCTGACCACGATCAGCCAGAACGGGTGGATGGACATGGGCCTGCTGGTCGATCCGGTTGCGGTCAAAGACCCCGCCGGTCTGGCCCGCAACATCGACGAGGGATTTACGATCCTGCTGGCGGCCGGCGGGGTCGTCCGGTAGGCAGTCCGTATAAGGAAACGGCTATACGCCGCTATACCGGGGTATATTCGCCGGCGTGGATCCCGTCCGCAACCCCTACAGCCCCGGTGCCGGCTCCCGGCCGCCGGCCCTGGTGGGTCGGGAGCGCGAGATCGACGCCATGGATGTGGCGGTACAGCGCCTGCTCCAGGGCCGGGATGCCCGCAGCCAATTGTTGATCGGGTTGCGCGGCGTCGGCAAGACCGTGCTGCTCAACGAGTTCGAGATGATCGTCGGCGGGCGCGGCTTCTTCCACGAGCACCTGGAGGTCAACGAGGACGGCGCCCTGGCCGCCGGCCTGGTCGCCGCCTTCCGCCGCGCCCTGCTGTCCATGGACGCCAAACGCCGCATCGGCGAGCGCGTCCGGCGCGCCCTCGGGATCCTCAAGGCCTTCAGTCTCCGCTTCGGGCCAGCCGGCTTCGAGATGAGCATCGACGTCGACCCGGTGCCCGGCCCGGCCGACTCGGGAGACCTGGCCATGGATCTGGCCGCCCTGTTCGTGGAGATCGGCGAGGTCGCCCGCGACCACGACAGCGGCGTCCTCATCACCATCGACGAGCTCCACTTCGTCGACCGGCCCACGCTCACCGCGCTGATCGTCGGCCTGCACCGGGCGGCTCAGCTGCGCCTGCCGATCACCATCGCCGGGGCCGGGCTGCCGTCCCTGCCCGCGGTGGCCGGGGAGGCCAAGACCTACGCCGAGCGGATGTTCATGTTCTCCCGCATCGAGTCGCTCCCCCCCGACCTGGCCATGGAGGCCCTTACCACCCCGGCCACCGACGAAGGCGTCCGCTGGGACAAGGGCGCCCTGCGCCGCATCGTCGACGTCACCCGGGGCTACCCCTTCTTCGTCCAAGCCTTCGGGAAGGTGGTCTGGGACGTGGCCGAAGGACCGACCCGCATCACTCTCGACGACGTGCAGCGCTCCC
>DATGAX010000105.1:0-4265 GCA_035312965.1 Acidimicrobiales bacterium | reverse complement strand
GACGGCGACCTGTTCAAGGCCATCAGCGAGAAGCGGGCCTCGGTCGTCACGGGAACCATCGCCGACTTCACCGAGACCGGCATCCGCCTGGAGACGGGCGAGGAGCTCCCGGCCGACATCATCGTCACCGCCACCGGACTGCAGCTGCAGATGGGCGGCGGGGCGAACATGACGGTGGACGGCCGGCCGGTGGCACCCGGCGACACCTTCGTCTACCGGGGCTGCATGCTCAGCGGAGTGCCCAACTTCGCCATATGCGTGGGCTACACCAACGCCTCCTGGACCCTGCGGGCCGACCTCAGCTCGAAATACGTCTGCCGCCTGCTGCGCCACATGGACGGGCACGGTTACCGGGTGGCGGTCCCGGCCCGCGAGGAAGGTGACGGCGGAGCGCGCCCGCTGCTCAACCTGTCCTCGGGCTATGTCCAACGCGCCGTGTCCATCCTGCCGAAGCAGGGCGCCCGCCCGCCGTGGATGATCCGGCAGAACTACATCCTCGACTTCTTCACGGCCAACTTCGGCGACATCACGGAGCAGATGCGGTTCGAGGCCGGCGTCCGGCCTCAGACCTTGATGATGGAGTCCTCCCCGCCGTAGGGGTTGGGGGCGTAGTCGTCGGCGTCCCAGTCGTTCTCCCACACCTCGCCGTCGAGGAGGAACCGGTACCGGTACTCGCCCTCCGGCAGGTTGATGGACACACCGAAGTGGCCGTCCTTGTACCTCTTCATGGGGTTGGCCACGGGATCCCAGCCGTTGAAGTCGCCGCAGACTGCGACTTCTGCGGCCTGGACGTCTTTGGGAAGGCTGAACGTCACCTTCGTAGTCCCCTTGGCGCCCGGCTTCCGCTCCGGCGGCATCAGTACCTCCTGTGCTGTGGTCGACGGTCGACCGGTCACATACTGCCCTACCCCGAAAGCGCCTCCGGACCGCCGCAGGTGCTTCGCGGACGGCGCCGGCGCGGCGAGCGGCTAGGCGGGGATGCGCCTCCAGGCGAAGCGGGGCAGGTGGCGGAAGACGGCGAACACGGCCCGGAGCGCGCCCGGCACCCAGACCACCTCCCGACCCGTCTGCAGGCCCTTGACGGTGGCCGCGGCCACTGCCTCGGCGGTGGTCGCCATCGGAGCGTCCGCCATGCCGGCCGTCATCCTGGTCCGGACGAAGCCGGGCCGGACGATCAGGACGCGGGCCCCGGTGCCGGCCAGCGCATCGCCCAGCCCCTGGAAGAAACCGTCCATCCCGGCCTTGGAGGACCCGTAGATGAAATTGGCCCGCCGGACCCGCTCCCCCGCCACCGATGACAGCGCGACCAGTGTCCCGTGTCCCTGCTCCTTGAGACGGCGGGCCACCGCCAGCCCGGCCGACACCGCGCCCACGTAGTTGGTGGTCGCCACCCGGACCGCACCGTCCCCGCCAGCCTCGTCCTCCGCCTGGTTGCCGAGGAGGCCGAAGGCCACTACCACCACGTCCAGGTCACCGCCGGCCAGGCGGGCCGCCTCGGCCACGACTCCGTCGTGGGACGCGGTGTCTCCGGCGTCGAACGGCAGGGTTTCGACCTTCGCCGAAGTGCCCTGCCGGAGTGCACAGGCCGCGGTATCGAGGGCGTCCGGATCCCGGCCGGCCAGGACCACCGTGGCCGCCCGGGGGCCGGCCAGCTCGGCCGCGATGGCCAGGCCGATCTCGGACGTCCCTCCCAGTACGAGGACCGACTGCACCGCGCCGAGCGCATCCCTCACGCTTCACCTCCGGACAGGGCGGCCACCGGTTCGGGGGGCGGCGCGGGGCGGCCGGCGGCCGCCAGCGCCGGCAGCCGACGGGACAGATCCGAGCGCATCACATGGCCGGGGTCCATGCGGTCGCGGATCTCCCGCCACCGCGGCAGGTCCGGGTACATCTGCTCGAGGAGGTCGGGGCGCACCCTGGAATCCTTGGCCAGGTAGATGCGACCCCCCGCCTCGACGACCAGCTCGTCCATGCCGTCCAACAGGGTGGGCAGCCCGGCGTAGGCGACCGGCAGGTCCAACGCCAGAGTCCACCCCGGCCGGGGGAACGAGAGCGGCGCCGGGTTGGACGGGCCGAACCGCTTGAGCACGGCCAGGAACGATGCCACCCGCCGGTCCACCAGATCCCCGATGATGCGCCGGAGGGTGGCCTCCTGGCCGTCGGGCAGCACGAACTGGTACTGCAGGAACCCGCGGGCGCCGTAGATGCGGTTCCATCCGTCCACCATGTCAAGCGGATGGAAGAACGTCGCCGCCGGCACCACGTGGCCTTCCAGCCGCGGGCGGGCCTTGCGGTACCAGAACTCGTTGAAGGCGGCGACCGTCCAGCGGTTGAGCAGCCCGGACGGGGCCCACGGCGGAGCGGGGACCGAGTCGAGCGGGTTGAAGCGCAGCGCCCGTTCGGGTTGGCGCCGCCCGGCCGGAAGGTCGTCGAGCGTGGCGTGGTCGCCGAACTCCACGATCGACCGCCCGAGCGACGAGCCCCGGGCCAGGCAGTCGATCCACGCCACCGAGTAGCGGTAGAGCCGGTCCCGCTCGGCCAGCAAGGCCATCGTCTCGTCGAGGTCGTCGGTGCGCCAGCTGTCGACCCGGATGGCCGAGGTCTCGACCGGAAGCAGCTCGATGGTGGCCCGGTGGACGATGCCGGTCAGGCCCATCCCGCCGGTGGTCGCCCAGAACTCGTCGGGCGTGTCCTCCGGGGTGAGGGTCAGCGGGCCCAACCCCGGGGTGACCACCTCCATGGACCGCACGTGGGCACCGAAGGTGCCGTCGCGGTGGTGGCCCTTGCCGTGGATGTCCGATCCGATCGCCCCGCCGACAGTGACATAACGGGTGCCGGGCGACACGGCCGGCCACAGCCCCAAGGGGACGAGGGTGCGCATCACCCGGTCGAGACTGACGCCGGCCTCCACCACCGCCGTGGCCCCGGCCAGATCGACTTCGAGGATCCGGTCGCAGCCGGTCATGAGCACCACGTCGCCGCCGGCGTTCTGCGCCGCGTCGCCGTAGCTGCGGCCGAGGCCGCGGGCGATCAAGCCGCGGGGGCCGGCCTGGCGGATCAGGTCGCCGATGGCGGCGGCCGGGTCGGCAGGGTCGTGGGCAGGGTCGTGGGCAGGGTCGTGGGCGGTCTCCTGGGCGCCGGGGGTGACGACGCGGGCCACCGTCGGCGAGGTCCGGCCCCAGCCGGTGAGCGGCCGGTTAGCCATACACGCCGAGGGCGAACAAGAGGATCCATACGGCGCCGAGCAGCTGCAGCTGGTGATCGCCCAGCACCAGCTCCTCGGGCCGGGCCCCCTTGCCCTGCTCTATCTGCAGCGTGAAGTGGAGGAGGGCGAGCAGGACGGGGACGATCGAGAGTTGGAAGAAGATCCCGTCGTGGTGGTGGACGGCGACGGCGGCCGCCTCCAACCCGAACGCCCAGAGCGAGTACCCCACGATGGCCCCGGTGGCCGACATGGCGACGACGATCCGGAGGAAGCTGCTGCTGTAGGCGTCGAGGGTGGCCCGGTGCCCACCCCGGCCCTCGCCCAGCTCGGCGTGTTCGGCCAACCGCTTGCCCGTCACCATCAGAAGGCTGCCGAAGGTGGTGACGATCAGGAACCACTCGGATACGGCGACCGGTATGGCCACCGCGCCGGCGATGGCCCGCAGCAGGAATCCGCCGGCCACGCAGGTGATGTCGTACACCGGCAGGTGCTTGAGGTAGCTGCTGTAGGCCACCTGCAGCACGACGTACACGCCGAGGACGAGGCCGAGCTGGAGCCGCAGGGCCGCCCCCAGGCCGATCCCGGCCGCCATGAGCGCGGCGGCGACGGCGAACGCCTGCGGGACGGTGATGGCGCCCGAGGCAACCGGCCGGTGGCGCTTGACCGGGTGCTGGCGGTCTGCGGCCACATCGAGCGCGTCGTTGAGCAGGTAGGTGCCCGACGAGACGGCACAGAACAGGGCGAAGGCGGCCAGGGCGTGCAGGAACGGCCGCCCATGGAAGAGGACTCCCGCGGCGCCCGGGCCGGCGAAGACGAGGACGTTCTTGGTCCACTGCTTCGGTCGTCCGGCCCGCAGCAGGGCCATGGCGAAGTTGGCCGGGGGGCGCGGCGCAGGGGCGGCCGGACCGGCCGGAGCCGAGGCCGGACGGGAGGAGCCGGCCAGGATGGCGCGGGCCAGCGGGCTGGCCCGCAGCCGGCGGCCCAGCGCGGCGGCCCGGCGTCCCAGCGCGGCGGCCCGGCGTCCCAGTCGGCCTCCCAGGGGGGACGGCGCGGCGTACGG
>DATGAX010000104.1:0-2664 GCA_035312965.1 Acidimicrobiales bacterium | reverse complement strand
GGTCGATCCGCGAGCCGTGGCCCAGCAGGGCGACCAGGCTCCAGGCCGGCACCCGCTCCCGCCGGGCGATGTAGCTCTCCAGGGCCCGCCCGTCGAGGAGACGCTGCGCTTCCCGCACCACATCGCGCCCGTTCGCAGCCTTGCTCCGTGCTCGCCCCCAACGCATCGTCGGACCCCTCCTGCCCCCTCGGTGTGGAATCCCGTCGAGGGTAGCAGCGCGGCGCGTCAGGTGCCGACCAGCTCCTTGACCGCGGCGGCCAGGGCGGCCAGGCCGGCCTTGGCGTCGGCGAAGAGCATGCGGGTCTTCGGGTCGGTGTACAGCTCGTTCTCCAGACCGGAGTACCCGGCCCCCATCGAACGCTTGATCACGATGACCGAGCGGGCGTGGTCGACGTCGAGGATCGGCATGCCGGAGATGGCCGTCCCGGGGCGGCGGGCGGCCGGGTTGACGACGTCGTTGGCCCCGATGACCAGGGCCACGTCGGTCAGGGCGAACTCGGGGTTGATCTCCTCCATGCTCTTGAGCTGGGGGTACGGGACGTCGGCTTCGGCCAGCAGGACGTTCATGTGGCCGGGCATGCGGCCGGCGACGGGGTGGATGGCGTAGGAGACGTCGACCCCGCGGTCCTCGAGGAGGTCGGCCAGGGCCCGGACCTCGTGCTGGGCCTGCGCCGCGGCCAGGCCGTAGCCGGGCACGATGATCACCTTCGACGCGTAGGCGAGGGAGATGGCGGCGTCGTCGGGACCGACCGACTGCACGGCCGCCCCGCCGGCGCCCATCACGGGAGCGACGGCATCGGCGGTGCCGAAACCACCGGCGATGATGGCCAGCACGGGCCGGTTCATGGCGTCGGCCATGAGCTTGGTGAGGATGGTGCCCGATGCGCCGACGAGGGCCCCGGCGATGATCAGGGCCGTGTTCCCGATGACGAAGCCGGCCATGGCGACGGCGGTGCCCGTGAAGGCGTTGAGCAGCGAGATGACCACCGGCATGTCCGCCCCGCCGATGGGCAGGACCATCAGCACGCCGATCGCGGCCAGGGTGGCGCACAGCCCGCCGAGGAGGGCGTTGCTGTAGGTGCCGGCGAAGATGAAACCGGCCATGACGGCCGACCCGGCGGCGAGGACGGCGTTGAGCTGCCGCGATCCGGGCCACACCACCGGGGCGCCCGAGACGATCCCCTGCAGCTTGCCCGCCGCGATCAGCGAGCCGGTGAAGGTGACCACCCCGATGACCACGTCGAGCACGGTCGTCACGAGGATGCGCGGCGTCAGCCCCGGCCCGCCGTGAGGGGAGAGGTGGACGAAGTCGTTGACCGCCACCAGCGCGGCGGCCCCGCCACCCACGGCGTTGAACAAGCTGACCAGCTGCGGGATGTCGGTCAGCTTCACCTGGCGGCCCATGCGTAGCCCGCCGCCGCCCCCGACGGCGGTGCCGGCGCCCAGGACCACCCAGCCCCAGGCCCGGGTGTGGCCGTCGTGGATCATGAAGGCGAGGGTCGCGGCGACCGCCGCCACCATGGCCCAGGTCGACACACGGCTGCCGCGCCGGGCCGAGGCGGGCGAGTTCATCAGGTGCAGCCCGATGACGAAACCGGCCGCCGCGAGCAGGTAGACGATGCGGATGAAGGCGTCGAAGCCGCTCATTCGCCGGGCTCCCCGCGCCGGGCGGCGGGCCGGGTGCGGAACATCTGCAGCATCCGGTCGGTGACGGCGTAGCCGCCGACCAGGTTGGCGGAGGCGAAGGCGGCGGTGACGAATGCGAGGATGTAACCGGTGGTGTCGTTCGCCGTGGCGGCGGCGAGCATGGCCCCGACGAAGACGATGCCGTGGATCGAGTTGGCGGCCGACATGAGCGGGGTGTGCAGTGTGGCCGGGACCTTGCTGATGACTTCGAAGCCGACGAGCAGGCTGAGCACGAAGATGCTGATGTCAGAGAGAAGTGATGCGGGCACTGGGCTCCTCGAGCGTTACGACGATGGCCGCGTGGACCTCGTCTTCGGGGTCGATGGTGAGCTCGCCGTCGCGGATCAGTGAGCCCAGAAGGGACGTGTAGTTGGCGGACAAAGCGTCGGACGCCGCGCCGGCCACGTCGGACGGCGCATGGGCCAGGCCGATGAGGGTCACGCCTCCCGCCGTCACGACGGTCCGGTCCGGAACCGAGCCTGCGACGTTGCCGCCGAGGGCCGACGAGGCGGCGTCGACCACGACGGACCCGGGCCCCATGCGGTCCAGGCCGCCGGCCGACAGCAGCTGCGGCGGGCGCCGCCCCGGCACGGCGGCGGTGGTGATCACGACGTCGAAGGAGCCCAGATGCGATTCCAGCTCGGCCTGCTGGGCCGCTTGCTCGTCGGGCGTGAGGGGTCGGGCGTAGCCACCCTCGCCGGACGCCGGCCCGACCGCGCCCAGCTCGAGGAAACGGGCCCCCAGCGACGCCACCTCCCCTTTGGCCTCGGGCCGGACGTCGTAGGCGGTGACCACCGCGCCCAGCCGGCGGCTGGTGCCGATGGCCGACAGGCCGGCCACCCCGGCGCCGAGCACCAGGACACGGGCCGGGCGCGACGTACCCGACGCCGTGATGAGCATGGGGTAGTAGCGCTTGTACGTCGAGGCCGCCACCAGGGCGGCGTGGTAGCCGGTGACGTTGGCCTGCGAGGTGAGGAC
>DATGAX010000103.1:0-4743 GCA_035312965.1 Acidimicrobiales bacterium | reverse complement strand
TGGTTGCCTTGGTTGCCTTGGTTGCCTTGGTTGCCTTGGTTGCCTTGGTCGACGATCGGGCCCGGCCCCGGCGCTGGGACGGGCCCGCGGCCCGCCGCTCGGCAAGCAGCTCGGCGGCACGCTCGGGCGTGAGCTCGTCGACCGTGTCCCCTGAGCGGAGGGAGGCGTTCACCTCGCCGTCGCTGACGTAGGGACCGAAGCGCCCGTCCCTCACGACCATGGCCCGGCCCGTCTCCGGATCGGGACCCAGCTCCCGCAGGGGAGCCTGCACGGTCCGGCCCCGACCCCGCTTGGGCTGGGCGAAGAGGGCGAGCGCCTCTTCCAAGCCGATGCTCAACAGCTGCTCCTCCGACGCCAGGCTGCGGGTGTCGCTCCCCTTCTTGAGGTAGGGCCCGTAGCGGCCGTTCTGGGCCACGATCTCCTGGCCGTCGGCGGGATCCGCGCCGACCACCCGGGGCAGGGAGAGGAGGAGCACCGCGTCGTCCAGGGTGACGCTGTCGGGGGTCATCGACTTGAACAACGAAGCCGTGCGGGGGCGGTCGCCGCCGTTGGGCTCGACCTGGCCCAGCTGGACGTAGGGCCCGAAGCGTCCCGACTTCACCACCACCGGCAGGCCGGTGGCGGGGTCGGCTCCGAGCTCGCGCTCCTCGCTCGGGGCCCGGAGCAGCTCGAGAGCCCGCTCGACGGTCAGCTCGTCCGGGGGCAGGTCCTCGGCCACGGGCGCACGCTCGTCGCCTCTCTGCAGGTAGGGCCCGTAGCGCCCGACGCGCACCACGATCTCGGTGCCGTCCTCGTCGCTGCCGATCGGTATGGAGTTGACCTCGCGCGCGTCGATCTCGTCGAGATGGTCCGAGACCATGGACCGCAACCCGGGGCGGCCGTTGCCGAAGTAGAAGCGCCGCAACCAGGGGACGGCCTCCTCCTGACCAGTGGCGATCTCGTCGAGGTCGTCCTCCATGGACGCGGTGAAGCCGTAGTCGATCAGGTCGCGGAAGTGGCGCTCGAGCAGGCCCACCACGGCGAAGGCGGTGAAGGAGGGCACCAGGGCCGTGCCCTTCTTGAACACATAGCCGCGGTCCTGGACGGTGCCGATGATGGTGGCGTACGTCGACGGCCGGCCCACGCCCAGCTCCTCGAGGGCCTTGACCAGGGACGCTTCGGTGTAGCGGGCCGGGGCCTGGGTGCTGTGGCCCCGGGGCTCGAGACCCTCCAGCACCAGGGGGTCGCCCTCCTCCAGCGAGGGCAGGTGAACCTCCCTGTCCTCCAGCTCGGCGTCCGGGTCGTCCGCCCCCTCCACGTAGGCGCGGAGGTACCCGGGGAAGGAGATGACCCTGCCGCTGGCCGCCAGCTCCACCTCGGTGCGCCCGTCCACCTCGGTGACCCCCGTGGCCCGCACCTGCACCCGCTGGCCCACGGCGTCGGCCATCTGCGAGGCGACGGTTCGCTTCCAGACCAGCTCGTAGAGACGTAGGTCGTCGCCCGACAGCTCACCGGCCACCTGGTCGGGGGTGCGGAAGGTGTCACCCGCGGGCCGGATGGCCTCGTGGGCCTCCTGGGCGTTCTTGACCTTCTTCTCGTAGCGGCGGGGCTGGTCGGGGACGAACCGCTGGCCGTAGAGGGCGAGCGCCTGCTGGCGGGCCGCCACCAGCGCCGTCTCCGACAGGGTTGTGGAGTCGGTACGCATGTAGGTGATGTAGCCGCTCTCGTAGAGGCGCTGGGCCACCTGCATGGTGCGCTGGGATCCGAAGCGGAGCTTGCGGGAGGCCTCCTGCTGGAGGGTCGAGGTCATGAAAGGCGGGTAGGGCCGGCTCCGCCACGGGCTCGTCTCCACCGACTTGACGCCGAAGCTGGCCCCCTCGAGACGGCGGACGAGCTCGGCCGTCGCCCCCTCGTCCAGGCGGACGACCTCGGTGCCGGCCTTGAGCTCGCCCGTTTCGCCGAAGTCCCGGCCCGTGGCCACCCGGAGCCCGTCCACGCCGACGAGGGTGGCGGCGAAGGTGGTGGGCCCGTCGGCCCGTCCCGCGGCGACGGGCGCGTCGAAGGCGACCTCCAGGTCCCACCAGCCCGCAGCGCGGAAGCGCATGCGGGCCCGCTCCCGCTCCACCAGGATCCGGGTGGCGACACTCTGCACCCTGCCCGCCGACAGCCGGGGCATGACCTTCTTCCACAGCACGGGTGAGACCTCGTAGCCGTAGAGGCGGTCGAGGATGCGCCGGGCCTCCTGGGCGTCCACGAGATGGCGGTCGATCTCGCGCCACTGGTCCACGGCCCGGCGGATGGCGGCCCGGGTGATCTCGTGGAAAACCATGCGTTTGACCGGGACGCGGGGGGCGAGGACCTCGATGAGGTGCCAGGCGATCGACTCGCCTTCCCGGTCCTCGTCCGTGGCCAGGTACAGCTCCTCCGCCCCGCGCAACAGGCTCTTGAGCTTGGCGACCTGTGTCTTCTTCTCCTTGGCCACGACATAGAGGGGCTTGAAGTCGTTGTCGGGGTCCACACCGAGCCGGGCCCAGGGCTCACCCTTGTAGGCCGCGGGGACCTCGGCCGCGCCCCTCGGCAGGTCGCGGACGTGGCCGATGGAGGACTCGACGACGAAGTCGTTGCCGAGGAAGCCCGCGATGGTGCGGGCCTTGGACGGCGACTCGACGATGACCAGGGATTTGGGCATGGCCTCGTGGAAGGCTTGGCAGACGCCGGCGGCGGTGTCAAACAGCCCGAAGCGACCGGTCGCCGCTCACAGTGGCCGGCGCTTGGGGGCGGGGTTGGCCCGGGTCGGGCCGTCCGGGGACGCAAGGCCCCCCTGACCTGGACCGGAGTCCGCCGACTACCTCGCCTGCCTCGGACGCTATGGGTGGCTGCTACCACGTGTGGTGGGCGGGCGGAGTCGCACCACTACCCTCCCGGCAGTGAGCCCGCGCCACCTGATCGAGACGTTCGGCACCATAGGTGTGCTGGCCATCATCTTCGCCGAGTCGGGCCTGCTCATCGGCTTCTTCCTGCCCGGTGACTCACTGCTGTTCACGGCGGGGCTCTTCTCCGCGCCTGGCGCGGCCGTCCACCTCAACCTCGCCGCCGTCACGGTCGGCTGCTTCTTCGCGGCCGTGGCCGGGGCCCAGACCGGCTACGAGATCGGCCGGCGCGCCGGCCCCCGGCTGTTCAACCGACCGGACTCCCGCCTGTTCAGGCGGGCCCACGTGGAGCGGGCCGAGGCCTTCTTCGAGCGCAACGGGGCCAAGACGATCCTGCTGTGCCGTTTCGTGCCCGTGGTGCGCACCTTCGCCACCGTCATCGCGGGCGTGGCCAAGATGGACGCGTGGAGGTTCTTCGTCATGAATGTGCTGGGGGCGCTCCCCTGGGCCGTCGGCGTCACCCTGCTCGGCTACGCGCTCGGGAAGAGCATCCACAACGTCGACCGTTACCTGCTTCCGATCATCGGGGTGATCGTCGTGGTGTCGTTCGTGCCCGTCGGCCTGGAGCTGCTGCGGGCCCGTCGCCGGGCCGCGGCCGAGCCGCGCTGACGCCGACCTCCGGCCCCGCCGGGAGCCGACCGGCTTGCTAGGTGGGCGAAGACGACTCGATCTGGCGCTTGACCTGGAGCAGCCGCTCCCGCAGCTCGTGCTCCTCCTGGCCCAGGTCGTAGATCCAGCGGTCGATGGCCGCCCGCAGGGTGTCGTCTCGAGAACCCCCCATCGCCAGCTCCCCGTTGGAGGGCGGGCCCACGGGGACCACGGCGGCGGGGAGGCCGGCGTCGAGACCGGTCGTGCGCCTCTTGGAGAAGGCGATGGCAGCCATGAGCACGACCAGGGCGACCGCGGCCACGCCGAAGCGGTAGTCGTCGTGGCGCGACTTAATGACGGCGGGGAGGATGAGGAGCGAGACCAGGTTCATGACCTTGATCAGCGGGTTGAGGGCGGGGCCCGCCGTGTCCTTGCACGGGTCGCCCACGGTGTCGCCGATCACGGCCGCCTTGTGGGCCTCGGAACCCTTGCCCCCCTCGTGGCCGTCCTCTATGTACTTCTTGGCGTTGTCCCAGGCGCCGCCCGAGTTGGACAGGAACACGGCCATGAGCTGGCCGGTGAGGATGACGGCGGCCAGGAAGGCGCCCAGGGCCAGGTAACCGATCCCGAAGCCGATGATCACCGGCGTGAGGACGGCCAGGAGGGCGGGGGTGGTGAGCTCCCGCAGCGAGGCCGCGGTGCAGATGTCGATGACCTTGCCGTACTCCGGCGTCTCCGAGCCGTCCATGATCCCGGGGTGCTCCCGGAACTGGCGTCTGACCTCCTGGACGACCGTCCCCGCCGAGCGGCCCACGGCCCTGATGGCCAGGGCCGAGAAGAGGAAGGCGACCGAGCCCCCGATGAGCATGCCGATGAAGGTCTTGGGATCGGCCACGTTGATCTGCGTCGTGATGTCGCGGAAGAGGGCGGTGCCGGTCTTGCCGACGTTGAGCTCGGTGCCGATGGTCTCGATGAACGAGGCGAACAGGGCGACGGAGGCGATGACGGCCGAGCCGATGGCGAAGCCCTTGGTCACGGCCTTGGTGGTGTTGCCCACCGCGTCCAGGCTCACCATGACGCGGGCGGGCTCGCCCTCGAACTCGCCTGACATCTCGGCTATCCCGGCGGCGTTGTCGGCCACCGGGCCGAAGGTGTCCTCCGACACCACCACGCCCGTGGTGGCGAGCATGCCCATGCCGGTGAGGGCGACCAGGTAGAGGGAGAACTGCAGGTCTCCACCGCCGAG
>DATGAX010000102.1:0-3633 GCA_035312965.1 Acidimicrobiales bacterium | reverse complement strand
CTGATCACCGCCGGGCGACTGGGCGACCGCTTCGGCCGCCGGAAGGTGGTCGGGGTGGCGGTTACGGGTGCGATCTTCTTCGCCGCCGGGCCCATCGGCCAGGGGTTCGTCGAAAGCGGCCTCCAGCTCAGCGCCCTGCTGCTGGCAGTGGCCGGGCTGACCCGCCTCCTCCCGGCCCGGGCGGCCGGCGCGTGACCGACAATGGAGCGATGACGGCCCGCTTGAGCATCGGCGACTTCTCCCGCATGACGCACCTGAGCGTCAAGGCCCTGCGCCACTACCACGACGTCGGCCTGCTCGAGCCGGCCGAGATCGACCGATGGTCGGGCTACCGCTATTACCGGCCCGACCAGGTCTCCACGGCCCAGGTGATCCGCCGCTTCCGGGACCTGGGCATGCCCGTGGACCAGGTGAAAGCGGTGCTCGAGGCGCCTGATCCGACCCGACGCAACGAGGTGATCATGGCCCACTTGGACCGCATGCAGGAGCAACTGGCGCAGACGCAGTCGACGGTGGAGTCGCTCCGTCAGCTTCTCGACCCCGACCCGACGCCGCTGCCGGTCCAGTACCGCACCGTGGCCGACATCCCGGCCCTGGCCATAGCGGAGACCGTGGCGGCCGAGGACGGCGTCGGGTGGTGGATGGACGCGTTCGACGAGCTGTACCGGGCCGTGCGGGCGGCCGGCGGCGAGCCGGCCGGACCGGGCGGGGCGCTCTTCCCCGGGGAGTTCTACGAGCTGGAGAAGGGCGACCTCGTGGCCTACGTCCCGTTGCGGGCGCCCGTATCGAGCAAGTCGGTGCGCGTGCAGCCGTACCTCGTGCCCGCGGCGGAGCTGGCCGTGGCCGTGCATGCCGGCCCTTTCTCCGAGATAGACCGGACCTACGGCGAGCTGGGCCTGCACGTGGCCGCCGCCGCCATCGGCGTCGACGGCCCCATCCGGGAGCACTACCTCGTCACGGTCAGGGACACGCCCGACGAGTCCCGTCACCGGATCGAGGTGGCGTGGCCGATCTTCCAGACCGCGCTGGCGTCATGAGGGGCCAAGTTCCCGACAGAATGACGGGATGACAGAAGCGACGCGGGTTCTGATCACCGGCGCCAACGGGTTCATCGGGTCGGCCGTGACGCGGCTGGTGCTGCAGCAGGGCTATCACGTCACGACGCTGATCGAGCCGGGCACCGACACCCGCAACCTCGAGGGCCTCGAAGTGGACAAAGTTCCGGGCGATCTGCGCGACCCCGCCGCGGTGGAGACGGCGATGGCGGGTTGCGACGGGGTCTTCCATGTGGCCGCCCTGTACCGGTTCTGGGCCCCCGACGCCCGCCTCTTCTACGAGGTCAACGTGGACGGGACCCGCAACGTCCTCAGCGCGGCCCGCCGAGCCGGCGTGCGGAAGGTGGTTTACACCGGGACGGTCGGCACCATCGGGGTGGAGGGCGCCGGCGAGGTGCCTTCGACGGAGACCTCCTACCCGGAGCTCAGCCACCTGTTCGGATCGTACAAGCGCTCGAAGTACGTGGCCGAGCACGAGGTGCTGCGGGCGGCCGCCGAGGGGTGCCCGGTGTCCATAGTCATGCCGACGTTCCCGCTGGGCCCCGGTGACCGGGGGCCGACGCCGACCGGCCGGCTGGTGGTGGACTACCTCAACGGACGCATCCCCGGCTACGTCGACACCGTCCTCAACACCGTGCACGTCGACGACGTGGCGCGCGGTCACCTGCTGGCCTTCGAGAAGGGAGCTCAAGGGCGCAGCTACATCCTGGGAGGCGAGAACCTGACCCTCGAGAAGCTGCTCGCCGAGCTGTCCTCTTTGACCGGGCTGCGCCGGCCCGACCTCAAGGTCCCGCGCTCCTTGTCGCTCGCCGCGGCGTGGGTGTCGGACCACGTGGAGGGCGGGCTCCTCCACCGGCACCCGTCCGTGCCGCTCGAGGCGGCCCGCATGTCGACGACCCGGATGGCCTTCGACGACAGCCGGGCCCGCGAGGAGCTCGGCTACGTGCCGCGGCCGGCGGTCGAAGCACTCGAGGCGTCGGCCCGCTGGTTCCTGACCGAGGGATTCGTGCGGGAGAAGCGCCGGTCCATGGTCAGGTGGACGGGTCAACAGCCTATTGACTAGTTACTAAAGCCTTTCGTATAATCACGACATGGTCACGCAGCTTCAGCGGCGCCGGTTGGACCGGGACACGGTCCTCGCCGCGGCGGAGGGGCTCGTCGACCAGGAGGGTCCCGACGCCCTGACGATGACCGCCCTGGCGGGAGTCCTCGGGGTCAAGGCCTCTTCGTTGTACAACCACGTGCCCAGCCTGGAGGCCTTGCGGGGCGAGCTCCAGCACCGGGCCATGCGCGAGCTGGGAGTGCTCCTTCGCAACGAGGCGATGGGGAAGACGGGCGAGGGGGGGCTGCGGGCGTTGGCGCACGTGTTGCGGGACTACGGCCGGAGCCATCCGGGCCGTTATGGCCTGGCCATGACGGGGTCCCTCGATCCCGACGCATTCCGGGCGGCGAGCACGGACGCCACGGCGGCGTTCGCCGCCATCATCCAGTCCTACGGGATCGAGGATCTGTCCCTGGACTTCCAGGTCAGCGTGTTCTCCGCCCTCCACGGCGTGATCGTGCTGGACACCGCCGGCTTCTTCCAAGGTGGGCTCGACGGTGAGCACATCTTCGAGATCGTCCTCGACATGGTGGTGGGGTCGCTCGCCGACGCCGCCCCCGATCAGGCACTGGCTGGCTGAAGCAACTCTGCCTCCGACCGCGGAGGCAGTGACCACAACCCCCCGAACGGTGGCCGCTGGGGCGGCGCCGACCCGAAGGAGGATTCACTCATGAAGCGACTCGGTGGCACCGACGCTCTGTTCCTGTCGCTCGAGACGACGAACTGGCACCAGCACGTCGGGGGGTTGAGCATCGTCGACCCCGAGGACCGCACCATCACCTTCGACGACTTCATCATCAAGGTCGACGAACGGCTGGCCTACGCCCCGAAGTTCAAGTGGAAGCTCAAGGAGACCCCCTTCGGCCTGGACCGGCCACTGTGGGTGGACGACGAGGAGTTCGACATCCGCCGCCACGTCCGCCGCATCGGCGTGCCGTCGCCCGGCGGGGCCAAGGAGGTCGGCGAGGTCGTCGGCACCCTCATGAGCTCGCAGCTGGACCGGCGCAAGCCCCTCTGGGAGATCTGGTTCATAGAGGGACTGGCGGGGGGCAAGATCGGGGTCTTCCTCAAATACCACCACTGCCTCCTCGACGGGGTGGCCGGGGCCAGCCTGGCCACCGTGCTGCTCGACCTCGAGCCTGATGCCACCACCCCGCTGGCCCCCCTGCCCTCCCCCGAGGAGAGCAAGGCCGGCCCGGAGCCGAGCGACTGGGAGATCCTGGGGCGGATCCTCCTCCAGCAGCCGCGCCGACCGCTGCACATGGCCCGCTACGCCAACGCGCTGGCCGGCAAGGGCATGGCCGCCATCAACAGCATCCGCAACGACCAGGAGAACCGGGCCATCCTGCGGGCTCCGGTCACTCCGTTCAACGCCACCATCGGCCCCCGCCGGGAGCTGGCGTTCTCGTCGGTGGCCATGGCCGACGTCAAGGCGCTCAAGCAGGCGCACGGCGTCAAGGTCAACGACGTGGTGCT
>DATGAX010000101.1:0-7358 GCA_035312965.1 Acidimicrobiales bacterium | reverse complement strand
CGATTGGTCCGATCCCTGGGGGGTATCCCCAAGCTCGGTGACGCTACCGACGAACCGGTACCCGGTCCCCCGGACCGACTCAATGAATCGGGGCCGATGAGGGTCGTCTCCGAGCTTGCGCCGTAGCCGGTTGACGAAGATCCGCAAGGCGTTACGGCCGTCAGTCGGAGGCCAGCCCCACACCTTGCGAACGATGGTCTGGGTGGCCAGCGCCTGGTTGGCCCTCATCATGAAGAAGGCCAGGAGGGCGTACTCGGTGGGTGACAGGTGGAGCGGCCGGCCGCCGCTCTCGCACTGCTGCGACCACAGGTCGACGCGGAGGTCCTGCGAGACCAGGTACCGCACGCCGGGTTCCCAACTGTGGTCGAGGCGGCGGAGCAGGGCTACCACCCGGGCGAAGATCTCGTCGGGACCCCCACCAGGGTCGATGACACCGTCGATGCCGGCCGAGACCAGCTGGACCACGCCGTTGCCGGTAGGAGCGGCCAGGACGATCATGGGAACGGTGGTCACCGGTCGGAGTGCGTCCACGATCGGCCAGACCGAGGCCTGATCTCCGGCGACCAGGACGAGGGAGATCCGCTGGATGCACGCCAGCCACTTGGCCCGGTCGGCGTCGGCGGCGGAGATGGCCGACCATGAGTGGGTGGCCAACCAGTCCAGCACCCCCGACGACTCGAAGGCGGCATCCGGACCGACCAGCAGCACGGGCTGGCTAGGAGCCGAGTCCTCCCGTGAACGGGCGGCGCCGTCGACTCCTCCGGCCGCCAGCCCGGGACGGGCCCCTTCGAAGCGGACGGCACACTCGGTACTCATACGGCTTCCCCCTGTACGCTCGGTATCGCCACCCGGTGCGGTTGACGGACCCGTCTCCTGACACTGTTGTCAAGTAAGTGTAGCGACTGCACCGCCTAAATCCATCCCCTTCTACCGGTGGGCTACCAGGGGACCGGCCCGGCCTCGTCGAAGAACCCGCCTGTCGGCCCGTCGGGACCGATCGTGGCCAGTCCGACCACGACAGCCGCGGCCCAGGCGGCGCTGCGGGACCCCGCCCCCCTGGTCATGTCGGTGTTGGTGAAACCGGGGTCCACGGCGTTGATCTTGATCGCGGTAGCGCGCAGTTCGTTGGCGAACTGGACGGTTACCGAGTTGAGAGCGGATTTGGCGGTGTTGTAGCTCAACAGGGGCCGCTCGATGTACTTGGTGCCCGGGGTGGTGGCCAGGCCCAGGGAACCGAGGCCGCTGGATACGTTGACGATCCGCCCGCCCGTGGAAAGGCGGATCAACGGCAGCATGGTCTGGATCACCCGGATAGCCCCGATCACATTGGTCTCGAACGTCTCACGGACCATTTCGATGGGGCACTCGCTCGGCCGGGACGGGTGGAACTCCAATTTCACAGCCGCGTTGTTGACGAGTACGTCGAGTCGCCCGTACCGCTGCCTGATCCAGGCTTCGGCCGCCTTCACCTGCTCGTCGCTGGTGACGTCCAGAGCAACGAACGTGGCCTCCACTCCCCCGGAGCGGAGAGAGGCGGCGGCCTCCTCGCCGCGGCCGGGGTCACGAGCCCCGACCAGCACTTCATGGCCCATCCGCCCGAGCGCCTCGGCGGTGGAGTAACCGATGCCCTTGTTGGCCCCTGTGACGAGCGAGACCGGACGCGGTGCGCTCACAACCGCGACCGGACCAATCAGCCGACCCGGGCGGTGGCCGTGCCGGTGACGACCGTGGCCCCGTCCTGGTTCACCGTCTCCAAGGTCAGGTCGACCAGCTCGCCCCCTCCATCGTCTCGCCGCGCAGAAACGGTGGCGGTGGCGGTGAGGGTGTCCCCCGGCCACACCTGCTTCACGAAGCGGACGCCGTAGCGGACGAGGGATTCGACGCCGAACCAATCCGTCAGGACCCGTCCTGTCGCCCCCATGGACACCATTCCATGGGCGAAGACGGACGGGTAGCCGGCCACTTCGGTCGAGTACACCTCGTCGCTGTGCAGCGGGTTGTAGTCACCCGACGCCCCTGCGTACATGACGATCTGCGTCCGCGTGATGTTGTCGGCCACGACCATCGTCCGGGAATCCCCTACCTCTGGGACCACCAGCTCGCCGCTCATCTCCCACTCCCGTCCATCGTGGGAGCCGGCTCGGCCGGCCGCTCGGTCAGCACCGACACCATCCGGGCCGTCACCACGACGTCGCCACTGCCGGCTTCTACGTAGTCGACAATTCGCTCCTTGAACACGAGCTTCCCACCGCGCCGGCCGGCCTTCTCCCAGGTGTCGCCGTCCCGCTCCCGGGTGGTAAGCATCATGCCCGGACGGAGCGGCTTGTGGTACTCGAAGGACTGCTCGGCGTGGAGGACGCCACCCGATTCGCGTTTGGCACCCGACGGCTTCCGCCCCGAGCCGAACCACGGCTCATCGGGCTTCGGCCGCAACGGGTTGTCCGGGTCGAACTGCGATCCGGCCATGGCGAAGGTCGGGGGGGCCACGATCCCTCCCGGGGCGGACGGGTCGGTGTAACGAGGGTTGTAGTCGCCGATGGCGCGGGCGAAGAAGAGGATGTGCGTCTCCTCCACCGGGAAGCGTTCGATTGTCATCGGTCCTCCATTCAGGCCTCCGGGCGCGCCCAAATAGTTACTTGACGATGGTGTCGGATTAGTGTCTGCCCAGTCAAGATAGAGGAGGGGGACGGCAATGGTCGTACCGAACGAATACGACCTCGGGGGCAAGGTCGCAGTGGTGACCGGCGGCAGCCGGGGTATCGGGCGGGCGATCGCCACCGGTCTTGCGGAGATCGGCGCCGACGTGGTCATAGCCAGCCGGAAGCTGGAGACCTGCGAGACAACCGCTTTGGAGATTGCCACTCAAACCGGGCGCCGGACCCTCCCGATCTCTTGTCACGTCGGCCGCTGGGAAGATTGCGACCGCCTCGTCGAGTCGGTGTACGCCGAGTTCGGGCGGTGCGACGTATTGGTGAACAACGCCGGGATGTCGCCGCTGTACGAGGGCCTTCCGTCGGTGACCGAGGACTACTACGACAAGGTGCATGGAGTGAACGCCCGCGGGCCGTTCCGGCTGTCGGTGCTGTTCGGCACCCGCATGGCCGCAGGCGACGGCGGATCGATCGTCAACGTTTCGACCGGCGGATCCTTACGGCCGATGCCTGACGATCTCCCGTACTGCATGGCCAAGGCCGCCCTCAACGCCCTCACGCTCGGACTGGCCGGCGCCTGGAGCCCCAAGGTGCGAGCCAACCTGTTGCTGCCCGGCGCCTTCGACACGGACATCATGAAGGCGTGGACCCCGGAGATGGTGGAGCTCGCCACCCGCTCCAACCCGATGAAGCGCGTCGGCCGGCCCCAGGATATGGTCGGGATCTGCCAGCTGCTCGCCAGCGATGCCGGCAGCTACATCAATGGCGCCCAAATCCTCGTCGACGGCGGCGCCTACCGGACTCTGTGACAGTCTCCCCTCCCCTGCGGGCGAATACCGCGACCCTCGACGGCGCCTTCTCGGCCGCGGCTGCGCAGTTCGCCGATCGCGACGCGTTCGTCGAAGGTCACGACCGGATGACTTTCGCCGACTGGTTCGACCGTTCGCAACGCCTGGCCGGCCACTGGGCCCGGCAAGGGGTCGGCCCCGGTGACGTGGTCGCCATAATGCTCCCTCCTTCGATCGACTACGTGGTGGCGTTCGGCGCGACCGTGCTCCTCGGTGCCGTCACCACTGGCATCAACACCCGGCTCGGCCCTAGCGAGGTGGGAGCAATCCTGGCCCATACCGCGCCTCGCATCTTCGTCACGGACACACGGGTCCCCGCTGCGGTGTCGGACGCCACTTCCGTGGTTGGGCGCGAACAGATGGTGGCGGCGGCGCGCCGGGCGGCGGCGACCGAGGCGCATGACCCAGGGCGGTCCGCCGATGACCCGGCCGTCATCATCTGGACGAGCGGGACCACGGGCCTACCCAAGGGGGCGTGGTTCGACCACGCCGGCCTCGAGGCGGCGGTGCGGACGGCGGGCGTGATGACCGCCCCCTACGACCGTCGGCTGGTCAGTACCCCGTTCGCCCACGCCGGGTTCATGGGCAAGCTCTGGGAGCACCTGGCGTGGGGCGTCACATCTGTCATCTCTCCGTCGCCATGGAGCGCAGCAGACATGCTGCGGCTGATCCAGGAGGAACGGATCACCGTGGCCGGAGGGGTACCCACCCAGTGGGCCAAGTTGCTGGAGCAACCCGGGCTGGTCGGGGCCGATCTGACATCGCTCCGCCTCGGCGTGAGCGCCACCGCTCCCTGCCCTCCTGAGCTGGTCGAGCGGGTGGTGTCGACGCTCGGCTGCCCCCTGGTGGTGCGCTACGCCATGACCGAGTCGCCGTCGATCACCGGCACCGACCCGTCGGATCCGCCCGAGGTGCAGTACCGGACGGTGGGTCGCCCCCAGGTCGGGGTGGAGCTGGAGTTGCGGGATGAGGACGGCTCTCTGGTCGCTCCCGGCGAAACGGGGCGAATCCACATCCGATCGGCGTGCGCCATGCGGGGGTACTGGAACGACCCGGCGGCCACCGCGGCGACCTTGGACCCAGCCGGGTGGCTGCGGTCGGGCGACCTCGGGCATTTCGACCCGGCCGGCAACCTGGTCCTCGACGGGCGGGCCGACGACATGTACATCCGGGGTGGTTACAACGTCTACCCCCTCGAGGTCGAGCACGTCCTCGGCGAACATCCCGCTGTGGCCGACGCCAGTGTCGTCGGCGTCGACGCCCCCGTCATCGGCCAGATCGGTGTGGCCTTCGTGCGCTCCGTCGACCCGGGCCATCCGCCCACAGGGGAGGAACTGGTCGAGTGGTGCCGGGCCCGGCTGGCCGACTACAAGGCGCCGGACCGGGTCGTGATCGTCGATGAGCTTCCGCTCACGGCAATGCTCAAGGTGGACAAACGGGCGTTGCGGTCCGGTTTGGACGGCCGCGCCTGAGTGGGGTCAGGAGGTCAGGGAAGCGCGGCCGAGAACGGGTTCGCTGTCTCCGAGGATGTCGAGGCTGTGCATGAAGCGATGTGTTCCGATGGCCTGGCCGGCGTACCAGCCGAGCTCGACTATCTCTTCCACGGAAAAATGGTGGCCCAGCCGGCCGTAGAACCCCTCGTCGAGCCCGGCCGGGTCGGTGGCCAGGAGGTCGACGAACTGGATGGCCAGACGCTCCCTATCGGTGAAGGCCCCTGTCGTGGGGTCGGCCAAGCATGCCACGTCACTCTCGGTGAGGGAGTCGTCCTTGCGCGACACCGAGCAGGGCTCACAGCTGCCCAGCTGGGCGCTGCGTAACCGCACCAGCTCCTGCAGCCGGCCGCCGATGGCGCTGCGCCCGAACACCGCCTTGTAGCCCTCGTCCATGCCCTGGAGCGCGTTCGGGCTGTGGGCGATGATCTGCAAGGGCACCGGGGTGCTGTACATCCCGGTCGCCATACCTGCTTCTATTCGGGTGCGAGCGTCCTCATTCAGCTCGTCCCACGGAATCGGCTCGATCCTGGGCATATGACCCCTTTCGTGATCCCTCAACCAACCCGTCGCCGCTTGGCGCTCGCCGGAGCGTCGAAGGTGGCGGTCAACGACGCCATCAGCTGTCCGGCGATATCGGCCTGGACCGCCTCCTTGAGGATGGGGCGGTCGTAGAGCTGGCAGTAGAACCAAGCTCGTTCGAGTTGGCTCAGGATGGCCAAGCCGGCCGCTGCCGGATCGCTGTATACCCGACCCCCGAGCTTCGATAGCGTCCGGCCGAGGCGGGCACATATCCGCAGGTGGCCCTTCATGCCGGCAATACGTATCTCCTCGTCGAGTTGGGCCGCCTGGGTCCATGCGAAGGCGAAGCTGGCCTCGTCGTCGAGCACTGCGAAGCACCTCCGGACGAAGTCGAGCAGCTGGCCCTCATCGAGGGGGTGGTGGAGTTCGGCCGCGAAGTCGACCATGGTGGCCCCGGCGTGTTCCGATTCGGCGCCGAGAGCCAGCAGGGCGTCCCGCTTGGATGGGAAGTATGTGTAGAACGACGCCCGCGAGATCCCGGCCACCTTGGCGATCTCGTCGACCGTGGTCCCGGCGTACCCCCTGGCCAACAGGATGGCCTTGGTCGCCTGGAGGATGTTCGCCACTGTGCGGGCCGCCCGCGGACCACGATCGGTGGCCGGCTGGCGCAGAGTGGGGCTGACCGGAAAACGGCCGGTCTCCTTGCTCCCACGGCGGTGGGCGGGCATGTAAAGGCTCCTTCTCGGCGGACGGTGAAGGGTAAGACTAGGGGACGCGATCCCCGAGTCGACCAATTCGTCGAGTAACGGGCTGGACGTCCTCCGAGCCGAGGTAGGCGGCGCGCACGATGTCGCTGCTCGCCACTTCGGCCGGCGTGCCTTCGAAGATGAGCCGGCCGAAGTCGAGCACGTAGATGTAGTCGCAGATCGTGAGCACAAGGTTCATGTCGTGCTCGACGATGAGCAGGCCGGGCCCGGACGACACGAGGTCGCGAAGGATGGCCCCGAAATGCTCGGTTTCCCCCCGGTCGAGCCCGGACGACGGCTCGTCGAGCAGGAGGATCTCGAAGTCTCCGTTGATGGCCCGGGCCAGTTCGACCAGCCGCCGGTGGCCCGTGGATAGCTCCGACGGGTACGAAGCGGCCAGACCATCGATGCCGCAGCGGGCCAGCGCTTGCTCGGCAGAAGCGACCGAGTCGGATCGCTCGGCCCGCCGACCGACCAGTTGACGAAGGACCCGGGAGCCGGCCATCCGGGCTTCGCGTGCGATGGCGACGTTGTCCAGCACGGTCAGCGAGTCGAACAGCTCCATGCGCTGGAAGGTCCGCCCCAGACCGCGATTGGCCCGGGCCGAGGGCGAATCGTTGGTGACGTCGTGGCCAAATAGGTGCACGCGCCCCTGAGAGGGCGCGATGAAGCCGCTGCAGACGTTGAAAGTCGTGGTCTTGCCGGCTCCGTTGGGACCGATGAGACCGGTTATGCGGCCCTTCGGCGCACCCAGGCTGACGCCGTCAACCGCCACCAATCCCCCGAAGCGGACGCCGACTTCCTCCACGAAGAGGCCGTCTTTGTCCCGGTCGTTCATCGACCTTCCATCTGCGGCCCAAGGGCCGGGCGCGACGGCAGGCGGGACGCGATCGGTCCCTTACGGATCAACTGGGCCCGCCGCCCGGCCATGTCGGACAACGCCCGGCCGGCGTCGAAGCGCCCGGATGATGCGACCGCGGCGGCCACCGCGGCCAGCCCGAAGATGACCGGTTGGTAGTTGGTGAACCATTGCCCGGTGAAGTAGGAGGGTGCCACCGCCAGCGCGAACGCGGCGATGAACGGTGCGACCAACTCGTTGCG
>DATGAX010000100.1:0-2133 GCA_035312965.1 Acidimicrobiales bacterium | reverse complement strand
TGACCACGGGTTAAAGGCACGGTGTGGAGCGGCGGGTGCGACCGTTGCGCGATGCTGTCGCACCGGCCGCGGCCGCCCGCAGGGCCACAGAACAGCCAGGCGGCGCACTGCTTCAACGACGTCTGGCGCAGGCGCAGCCGCGCGACCGTAAGCCTGCCCGGATGGCGCCATCCCGAAGGCCCGCTCGCTGTGCCCTAGGGAAGCGAAGACCGGCAGGCCTGTCTGGCAAATTGACCATCGAGAGCGACATCCAGCTTCCATAAGTGGTCCAAGGCGTTGGCGCGGGATGGTCGGCCCCCCGGTCGAGCAGCTCAAGCGAACGCCCGGGGAGCCCTCAGTCGTCGATCGCCTGGTAGGCCGTGGTCCAGAAGTCGAGGTAGACCGGCGAGAGCGGGGGGTAGCCCAGGCACTGCGTCATCAGGATCCCGACCATGCCTTCCGCCGGGTCGGTGGACCACGACGTGCCATAGCCCCCGTCCCAGCCGTACCGCCCCGGGGTCGCCGCGATGCCGTCCCGCCGGACGAGGATGGACATGCCGAACCCCCAGTCGAAGCGGTCCCAACCTTCGCCCGACCGTGCCTTCTGCTCAGGCGTCAGCTGGCCGATGGTCATGGTCTCGACCGAGGGTCTCGAGAGGATGCGCTCGCTCCCGAGTATTCCCCTGTTCAGCAGCATCTGGCCGAAGGCGAGGTAGTCGTCGACGGTCGAGACGAGCCCGGCCCCGCCGTCGGGGAACGCGGGGGGCCGGCTCCACTGGCCGTCCTGCGCGGGGTCGAAGAGCTGGAGCTTCCCGCTCGCGGGATCGGGCGCGTAGCAGGTCGCCAGCCGGCCGATCTTCTCGGCGGGCACGCTGAAGGCGGTGTCCTTCATCCCGAGCGGCTCGAAGATGCGCTCGCGTAGGAAGATCTCGAAGGGCTGGCCCGAGGCTCGGGCGATCAGCACACCGAGCACCAGGGACCCCGTGTTGTAGAGCCACCGCTCGCCCGGCTGGGCCATGAGCGGCAGCGTCCCCAGGCGGCGGATCCACTCGTCGGGGGTGTGCGGGACCGGTGGCGTCGGGGGTCCCAGCCCGTACACCTGCAGGTCGGTCGCCGCCTGCTGGATCGGGAACAAGTCCTTGCCGAACTCAAGGCTGAAGTCAATGCCGAAGCCCCAGGTGAAGGTGAGCAGGTCCCGCACGGTGATGGGCCGGTTCGCCGGCACGGTGTCGTCGAGGAGGCCGTCCGGCCGCGCGAGGACCCTGCGGCCGGCCAGCTCGGGGAGGAGCCGGTCCACCGGGTCGTCCAGCCGTAGCCGGCACTCCTCGACCAGGATCATCGTCGCCACCGCCGTGACCGGCTTGGTCATCGACGTGATGCGGAAGATGGTGTTTCGGGGCATGGGGTCGCTGCCGCCGACGGCCTTCGTGCCGACCGCCTCCACGTGCACCTCGCCCCGGCGGCTGACCAGCGCGACGAGCCCGGGCACCCTGCCCTGCTCGACGTGGGTTGCCATGACGTCGTGCATGCGGTCGAGCCTCTCCTTGGAGAAGCCTCCGCTCCCCATTGCCTTCGCCTCCGTCCGCCATCCGTCTCCTGTTGGACGGCGATCGCTCCACGAACTCATCGGTGGCAACGCCGCTTCACGGCTGACGGGGGCTCATCTTCGCACCCGGGGGCGGACGAAGCTGTGGCAAGCCCGATCATTCCAAGCAGGAAGCCACGTTTCGCACGTTTCGGACTCGATCAGTCGTCCGGCCGGCCCACCTTCGGTGGTTCCAGGCTTGGAGCTTGGAGCTCGGGAGCCGTCAGTGCTCACCCGCTGTCGGCCTCGGCCGCATCCTGTCGGACAACCCGTCAGACGCGTGGACCTTCATTCGTGGTCAGGGCACCGAGCTTTCGATGCAGGAGGCGGGATCGGGACTGGGGGGCGCAAGGACGTGGATGCCGTGTGCTGCGGCGATCTCCACGACCCGGAGAGGGTCGGGCGGCACCGGCTCAGGCAGGACGAGCTGCTGAGCCTGCTCCCCCAGTTCAGCGACGAATTGGTCGAAGCCGGCCGGGGCCAAGATGAGCAGTGTGCGGCCCGGGCCGGCGTCCGAGACGCGGAAACCGTGCGGCACGTCTCGAGGAAGAAACACCAGCGTTCCAGGA
>DATGAX010000099.1:0-2007 GCA_035312965.1 Acidimicrobiales bacterium | reverse complement strand
CACGCTGTACTCCTCCACCGAGTTCAAGAAGATCCGCCTGCTCTATTTCACCGAGGAATTCCGAGCCTGGGAACGTCAGCACGCCGGGGTTTGACCGCCCCGACCTTCACCACCCAGCGGTCCACCGAGCTCTACCACCGGGCGCTCGATCTGATTCCCGGCGGCGTGAACTCCCCCGTGCGGGCCATGCGGTCGATCGGCCGGGATCCGATCTTCATCGCCGGTGGACGGGGCGCGCGGATCTTGGACGTCGATGGCAACGAGTACGTCGACTGGGTCTGCTCCTGGGGACCACTGATCGCCGGGCATGCCCACCCTGCGGTGGTCGATGCCGTCGCCTCCACCGCCACTGACGGCACCTCCTTCGGCGCGCCGACCAGGGGCGAGGTCACGCTCGCGGCCGAAGTGGCGGAACGCGTCGACTCCGTGGAGATGGTGCGGATGACCTCGTCGGGGACCGAAGCCACGATGAGCGCCCTCCGGCTGGCCCGGGCGGTCACCGGGCGCGAGCCCGTGCTCAAGTTCGCCGGTGCCTATCACGGCCATGTCGATGGGCTGCTGGCCCAAGCCGGATCGGGCCTGGCCACCCAGGGCATTCCCGCCAGCCCCGGCGTGCCGGTGGCCGCCGCGGCGGCGACAGTGGTGGTGCCCTGGAACGATCCCGACGCGGTGGTCGAAGCCAGCGAGCGCTACCCGCTGGCCGCCATCCTGGCCGAGCCGGTGCCGGCCAACATGGGAGTGGTGCCCCCGCACCCGGGGTTCCTGGAGCTGCTGCGCCGGCAGGCCGATCGGACCGGGGCGCTGCTCATCTTCGACGAGGTGATCACCGGGTTCCGAGTGGCTCCCGGCGGCGCCCAGGGCGCGCTCGGCGTCCTGCCTGACCTGACCATCCTGGGCAAGGTCGTCGGGGGAGGCCTGCCCGCGGCGGCATACGGGGGCCCGGCCTCGCTGATGGAGCGGATCGCACCGGCCGGTGACGTCTACCAGGCCGGCACCCTGTCCGGCAACCCTCTGGCCGTGGCCGCTGCCCTGGCCACGCTCGAGCTGCTCCACGGCGATGCCTACCGGCGGCTCGAAGCGGTGACGGAGCTGCTGGCGGATGGGCTGCGCCGGGCCGCCGGTGAGGCCGGGGTCCCGCTGTGCGTGCAGTCCGTGCCCGGACTCCTCACCCCGTTCTTCACCGCCGGGCCGGTCCGCGACTACGACGCTGCCGCGGCATGCGATCTCGACGCCTACGGCGCGTGGTGCCGCGGGCTGCTGGAGCGGGGGATCTACCCGCCGGCCTCGCAGTTCGAAGCCTGGTTTCCGTCGCTGGCCCACGGAGAGGCCGAGGTGGAACAGACGCTCGAGGCCGCCCGGGCGGCGTTTGCCGAGGTCGCCTCGTGAGCCAGGAGCTGACCGCGGCGCTGAAGGCCGAGGGAGGAATGCTGGCCGAGCTGACCGTCGATCCAGACTCCGGCGTGGCCGAGGCAGGGCCGGCTCAGAAGGCCGCGTCCGGGCCGCGGACGGCCCGGCACCGAGGCGAGTACGAGCTGCTGTTGGAGATGATCATCGAGGGCGCCCGGCTCCACTATGGCTCCGCGCGGTTCGTGCGGACCGAGGACCCGGACCTGGCGCTGCTGCTCGGCGACCAGCTGTACGCCTTGGGCCTGGCCCGGCTGGCCGCGCTGGGGGACACGGAGGCGGTCCGCGTCCTGGCCGAGACGATTGCCTCGCTGGCCCAGGCCCACGCCGAGGGCGATGCCGGTCGCGGGGAGCGGATCTGGGCCGAGGCGGCGTACCGGATCGGATGGGACCCGCAGGCTGGGGGCGGCGACCGGGACGGCCACGGGCCCTCGTAACGATTGCCTCGTGGGCGGGCAGGTTCGTGACCGTTGCCTCGTTGTTGACGGTAGCCTGTCCAGCCCTGTTCAATCAGATGCCCCGCCGTACTTCCTCCCGACGTGCCCAACCGACGTAAGCCCAAGCTCTCGAAATACACCGCCGACCGGAACATTCCCGGGGCGT
>DATGAX010000098.1:0-8884 GCA_035312965.1 Acidimicrobiales bacterium | reverse complement strand
CCGACCCGTCGGCGTCGCCGCCATCCCCACCACCGGCTGCTGCAGGTGCGTCCCGTGGATCGACCCCTCGTCGGGGGTGGCGACCCCGAAGGAAGCCACCCCGCCCCCGGAACCGGCCAGCCGGTAGCCGTTGCTGCCCGGTGCGGGTGTGCTCGCCAGGCCGACCACCGGGCAGGGGGGCACCCCCTTGGCCCGGAGGATCAGGGTCACGTCGGAGTCGACCGTGGAGACCGGAAGGGACCCGGATCCCACCGCCGACAACAGGGCCTGCACCGACGCCGGCCACGACGCCGATCCCACCATGGCCATGTCGGCGCCCGACTCGATGGCCTGCGCGGCGGCCCCCGGCTCGGACCACCCCGCGGCCGGGATGGCCTTGGCGTCAAGGGAGTCCGTGATGGCGACGCCGCCGAAATGCAGCGTGGCCCGCAGGTAGTGGTAGGCGGCGGGCGAGAGGCTGGCCGGGGCGGAGCCGGTCAGGCCCGGTACCGACGGGTGACCGACCATCACCACCGGGACACCGTGCCCGATCGAGTCGGCGAAGGGGATGAGGTCGTCGGCCTGCAATTGGCTGAGAGGGGGATCGGTGGACGGGCCCTGGTCGGTATCGGCGCTGGCGTGGCCGAGGCCCGGGAAGTGCTTGGCGACCGGGACCACGCCGCCCTGCTCCAGACCCGACCAGAAGGCCCGGCCGTAGGAGGTCACTGTGCCCGGTGCGGCGCTGAAAGACCGGTCGGCCTCGTCGGCGACCGGGTTGCCCGGGGGCGAGACGTCCAGCACCGGGGCCAGATCCATGTTGACACCCAGGCTCCGCATGGCCCCGGCGTGGGCGGCCAGGGCGGCCTGGGTCTGGGCCGGGGACCATTGCGCCGCCATCTGGCGGGCCGAGGGCAACGCGCCGATGACGTCGGCCAGCCGGGCGACCGTCCCGCCCTCCTCGTCGGTGGACATCCACAGGGCCACGTGCCCGGTCGATCCGGCCTGAGCCTGAAGCGCCCGCAGCCCCGACGCGATGGAGGGGCCGGAGCCGGCGGGCGGCTGGCCGAAGAGGACCAGGGCGCCCACCCCGGCGGATGCCGCGTCGGCCGACGCGCTCAGGTCGGAGAAACGGCCGCTGACCATCAGCAGCTGCTCGACCCGATCGGCCAGGGGCCAAGAAGCCACCGGGTTGTAGCAGGCGGGCGGAACGGGCGAGGCGGATGCCCGGGCCACGCCGGAGCCCACCGGGACGAGCACGAGGGCCACGAGAGCCGAAGCCGCTCCTCCCATGACCTTCCTGACGCCCCGCACCACCGGTAACGGTAGCTGCCCTCCCTGGTCTACCCGGCGATCTCCAGGCGGGTGGTGGCGCCGGCCGGGTCCAGATCCACGGACAAAAGGAACCCGGCGCGCCGCGCCACCTCGGAGAGCTCGCTCAGGTCCGGCGGCTGCTCGCCGGCACCGACGCGTTGGACGACGGAAATGCCGCCTCCACCCATCCGGACCGTCATTTCCTCGCCCGACCGGGCCAACGCTCTGAGCATCTCCACGCTCAGCCGGGCCGCCGCCGCGGCGAGGGGGGGCGGCAGGGAGCGGGGTCCTTTGTCCATATCCAGGTCGCTCGGCGTGCCGATCACCTCCCGGATGATCGCCAGCTCAGTGGCCAACACCGCCCCGAGGCTCCCGTCCCACGGGACCGGGAGCGGCACGCCGGGCCCCACGACGTCCAGCCACTCGCGTTCCATCCTCACCCGCTCGAGGTCCCACACGGCCCGGACCTCGTCGGCTTCGGCCGCCCGCCGCTCGGCCTCCCCGGCCCGGCGCAGCGCCTCCCCGACCCGCCGCTCGGCCTCGCCCGCCCGCTTCTCGGCGTCCGACGCCCTCTGGTCGGCGGCCCGGGCCCGCCCTTCGGCCGCACCGGCCCTGACGTCGGCGGCCCGCCTCTGCTCCTCCGACCGCTCCAGCTGCTCGACCGTCTCCCTCAGCCGGCCGGCCTGCTCCCGCGCCGCGGCCCGGGCCCGCCCCGCGGCGGAGCGCTGGGCCCGCCACAACCCGGCCAATACCAGCGCGGCGGCGCCCGCGACGGCCGCGATCGCCGCCAGTGCAGGTGTCATCGGGCGCCAACGTAGCGAGTCACACCCGCCGCCACGCCGCCTTCTAAGGTTGGCGCCTTGTCCGACCCCGAGACCGAGCTCGTCGACCCCCCGGCGGTCACCGTCGGGCCGATCCGCCGCCTGGTCTCGGGTGTGCCCCGGGCGCTGTGGGCGGTGGCCGGGCTCTGGGTGGCCCTGCTGCTCGGGGCCAGCCTGGTGTGGCCGATGTCCTACGGCACCGACGAACCCCAGCACATCGACATGGCCTACGACTATGCCGCCCACCCGTTCACCTTCTACGGGCCCGGGCAGCTCCAGCTGAGCCTGGCCAACGTGGGGATGCAGCACGCTCTGCCGGGCTATCCCCCCCACGTCCGCCTGGCGGAGGCGCCGATACCTTCCCGCAGCCATCGGCCCAGCTTCGGCCAGCTCGGCGGCCACGCCTTCGAGCAGGGCGGCCAGCCCAACCAGATGATCCAGCACCCGCCGCTCTACTACTGGCTGGAGGCGATCGTGGTGAGCCTGCCGGGGGTGGGCGGGCTGGCCTGGGACGTGCAGGTCTGGTTGATGCGGCTGCTCAGCGTCCTGATCATGGTCCCGCTGCCCTTTCTGTGCTGGGGCGCGGCCCGCCGGCTGCTGTCCGAGCCCTTCGGGCGGTTCCAGCCCGCCACGGCCTCCCGATTGGGCGTGCTGGCGGCGGCCCTGCCGCTCACGGTGCCCAACCTCATCCGTGACGGCTCCTCGGTGGACAACGACTGCCTACTCATCCTCGCCACCTCGGTGGTCCTCTGGGGCCTGGCGCGGGTCGTCACCGGCGACACCGGACTGCGCACCGCGGCCATCGTCAGCGGAGGTCTCGCCGTCGGGCTGTGGAGCAAGGGCTTCGCCCTGGTCCTGCCCCCGATCATCGTCGTGGCCTACCTCGTCGCCCCCGCGCCCCATGGCATCGGGCTCGGCGGCCGCTTCGGCCGAGTCTGGCGCCCGATCGCCCTCAACGTGGCCGGCGGGCTGGCCGGTTGCTTCTGGTGGGTGCGGAACCTGGTCGAGTACCACGCCGTCCAGACCAACGGCTTCGGCGCTGCCTACACCACCCAGCACATCTACGGGAAACCGGACCACAAGGGGACGCTGTCCCACTTCGTGCCGCCGTTCATCGACCAGTTCATCTTCCGGATCTGGGGCGAGGTCGGGCTCCCCGACTCCCCCTCCCCTGGCCCACTGATCATCTACGGATGGTTCTTCGTGGCCCTCATCGGCATCGTCGCCGCCCTGGCCACCCGCGGTGATCAGGGGACCCGCCGGCGCCTGGCCGTCCTGGCCCTGGTCCCGGCCGCCTACTTCGTGCTCGTCTTCTCGGGGTCGTTCAACACCTTCCGCCAGTGGGCCCACGACGGCGTCCGGTCGGACCAGGGCCGCTACATCTACGGTGCCGCGGTCATCCTGGCCGCCCTGTTCGCCATCGGCTGCTACCAGCTGCTGCGACCCCGTTTCCACGGCAAGCTCGCCCTGCTGGTGGTCGCCGGTGCCATCGTCACCAACGCCGCCACGTGGCTGCTCATCCTGCGCAGCTGGTACCAACCGGTGGGCGATTCGGGTTACGGATCGGGGACCCGAGCCGCCCTGCGCGGCCTGCTGCGCTGGTCGCCGCTGCCGGAGTTCTTCACGGTGCTGTTCGTCATCGTCCTACCGGTCGGGGCGGCCCTGGGCGCGCTCTGGGTGCTGGGGAAGGACGCTCGGGCCTGGCGGCCCCTGCGCCCGGCGGCGCAGACCTAACGGCGGAAACTCTCCTTTGCCGACCCGGCCCGGCTTAAGTCGGGAGGGTCCGTTACGTTTCGGTGCGTCCAGCGGTCAGAATGGAGTGAACGGAGGCCCCGGCCCGCCGCATCCCCCGCCCACCATCATCCGGACCAGAGCAGCCACCAGGAGGTTCGCCGTCAGTGCCCGCCTTCGTGTTTCCCGGCCAAGGAGCGCAGCGCCCAGGAATGGGAACGCCATGGCTGGAGCATCCGTCCTGGGAGGTCGTGCAGGAGCTCTCGGCGGCCGCCGACCGTGACATCGGCCGCCTTCTGACCGAGGCGGGCGAAGAGGAGCTGACGGAGACGAGGAACGCGCAGGTGGCGACCTTCACCTTCAGCCTGCTCGTCCTCGATGCGGTGGAGCGGCTGGGCATCGAGCCGACCCGCCTGGCCGGTCACTCCGTCGGCGAGTACACCGCGCTGGCCGCCAGCGGCGCCCTCGGATTCGAGGAGTCGATCCGGTTGGTCGCCGAGAGGGGCGACGCCATGCAGGCCGCGGCCGACGCGTCCAACGGCGTGATGACGGTTATCGCCGGGTGCGAGGCCGACATGGTGGACATCGCCTGCCGCCTGGCGGACGGGAACGTGTGGGTGGCCAACTTCAACAGCGTGGACGAGACCGTGATCGCCGGCGACCCCCCGTCGGTCGAGCGGGCGGCCAGCGTGGCCCTCGACATGGGCGCCCGCCGGGCCACGCCGGTGCGCGTGGGCGGCGCGTTCCACACGCCGTTCATGGCGCCCGCCCGGGACCGGCTGCGCAAGATGCTCTCCACCATCACGCTGCACGATCCGGACACACCGGTCGTGGCCAACGTCGACAGTCGTTTCCACACCCGCGGCGAGGACTGGAAGGTGCTGCTGTCGGCCCAGCTGTGCAGCCCGATTCGCTGGCACCAGAGCGTGATGCGGCTGGCCGGGCTGGACGACGCCAACCTCGACGTCGAGCGTACTTTCATCGAGTTGGGGCCGGGCGACTCGCTGTGCGCCATGATCCGCCACACCCTGCCGGCGGCCACGACCCTGACGGTGTCCACCCCGGCCGACCTGGACAGCCTGGTCGAGGTGCTCACCGGCGACGACGCCCTCCATGCCTACGCCGTCGACCACCAGGGTGAGCTCCTCTACGTCTCCGAGCGGGTCGTCATCAGCCCGACGGCCGGAATCTTCGAGCCGCCGCCCGGCGGCCTGACGCCCGGGGACCGGATCGAAGTGGGGACGCTGCTCGGCTCGGTCGCCGGCGAGGACGTCCTGGCGCCGTTCGCCGGGCGCCTCGAGGGCTGCCTGGCCCAACCGGGTGAGCGGGTGCAGGCCGGCCAACCCATCGTCTGGCTGCACACCGCATGACCGGCGTCACGATCACCGGATGGGGTCGTGCCCTCCCCGAGCGGGTGGTGACCAACGCCGACATCGCCACCCTGTTCGACACGAGCGACGACTGGATCTTCGAGCGCAGCGGGATCCGCAGCCGGCGGGCCGCCACCGGCCCGTTCGTCGATCCGGCCCCGCCCCCCGTCCCGCCCGAGAGCGGTCTCGGGACGACGGGCATCTTGGCCATGGAGGCGGGCCGGCTCGCCCTCGACCGGGCCGGCGTCGACCCGGAGACCGTCTCTCTGGTCATCGTGTGCACCACCACCCCGGATCAGCTCATCCCGGCCAACTCGGCGTCGGTCGCGGCGGCGCTGGGCATCGGGGGCGGCGCCATGGATGTCAACGCGGCCTGCGCCGGCTTCACCTACGGTCTGGTAACCGCGGCCGGACTGGTCGCGGCGGGGGCAGAGCGGGTGCTGCTGATCGGCGCCGAGACGCTCACCCGAGCCACCAATTGGGACGACCGCACGAACGCATTCCTATTCGGGGACGGGGCGGGCGCGGTGGTCGTGGAGGCCACCCCGGGCGAGGGCTGCCTGCTGGGATGGGATCTCGGTGTGGACGGGCGACTGGTCCCCCTGCTCTACGCCCAGCACGGGTCGGGCATGGTCATGCGGGGCAAGGAGGTGTTCCGCCGGGCCGTCCTGGCCACGGTGGAATCGGCCACCGCTTCACTGGAGCGGGCCAAGGTGACCGCCGACCAGATCGCCCTCTTCGTGCCCCATCAGGCCAACATCCGCATCATGGAGGCGGCCGCCTCTCGCCTCGGCCTGCCGGCCGAGAAGATCGCCTCGGTGATCGAGACGACCGGCAACACGAGCTCCGCCTCGGTGCCGCTGGCCCTCATCGACGCCGTCGAGTCGGGCCGGGTGCACGACGGCGACCTGCTGCTCCTCGCCGGTTTCGGCGCCGGGATGACCTGGTCGTCGGCCGTGTGGCGCTGGCGGGACCCCCCGGTCCGGTGACCGCACCGGGCTACATTCACCATCCGATCGCAGTTAGAGACCAGGAGTGACAATGGAAAAGTCAGATGCCTTCGAGGTGTTCAAGCAGTGCGCCGTCGAGGTCCTGCAGGTGGAGCCGCAGCAGGTCATTCCCGAGGCCAAGTTCGCCGACCTCGACGCCGACAGCCTCGACCTGGTCGAGCTCGTGATGGCGCTCGAGGAGAAGTTCGACATCACCGTCGACGAATCGGAGCTCGAGGGAGTCGAGACCGTCGACCAGGCCTTTCAACTGGTCACCTCGAAGCTCTGATGCTGGCCCTCTTCCCCGTCGACGGCCGAGAAGGCGTCCAGGGCCGGCGGGTCGCCGTCACCGGTCTGGGGGTGGTGGCGCCGTGCGGCACCGGGACCGAGGCGTTCTGGAACGGGCTGCTCGGGCCGGCTCCGAGCGGACCGCGGCGGGCGGCCCAATTCGACGCCACGACCGTCTACGGCCCGAAGGACCTGCGTCGGGTGGACCGTTTCACCCAGCTCGCGGCGGTGGCCGCCGACCAGGCCCTCGCCGACGCCGGCGGCCTGACCGCGCTGGCCGTCGACCCGGCTCGGGCCGGCGTGATGGTCGGGACCGGGATCGGGGGGATCGAGACCCTCGAGGACCAGATCCACGTCCTGATCGACAAGGGCGCCCGGCGGGTGACACCCTTCCTCGTGCCCATGATGATGGGCAACCGGGCGGCGGCCGACATCTCGATGCGGTACGGGTTGTGCGGCCCGTGCGAGTCCATCGTCACGGCGTGCGCGGCCGGCACCCACAGCGTGGGGGCCGGCGCCCGCCTGGTCGCCACCGGCCGGTGCGACGTGGTCCTGGCCGGATCCTCCGAGGCGGCGATGACCCCGATCGGCGAGGCCGGATTCGCCAATATGACCGCGTTGTCGACCAGCGGCGTCTCGATGCCGTTCGACGCCAAGCGGGACGGTTTCGTCATGGGCGAGGGAGGGGCCGTCCTGGTGCTCGAAGAGTACGACCGGGCCGTGGCGCGGGGCGCCCACATCTACGCCGAGTTGGCCGGGGCGGCGAGCACGGCCGACGCCCACCACATCACGTCGCCCTCGCCGGGCGGCGTGGGAGCGGTCGCCTGCATGGAACTGGCCCTCCTCGACGCCGGGCTGCGGCCCGAGCAGATCGTCCACATCAACGCCCACGGCACCTCGACCCCGGCCAACGACCTGGCCGAGAGCCAGGCCGTTCAGAAGGTGTTCGGCACCCCCGGCCCGGCGATCACGTCGATCAAGGGCATCACCGGCCACTCCCTCGGCGCCGCCGGATCCATCGAGGCCGTGGCCCTGGCCCTCACCATCGAGCACCGGCTCATCCCGCCCACCGCCGGACTCACGGAGCTGGATCCCGAGATCCGGATCGACGTGGTGACGGGCGGGCCCCGCCCGTGGCAGCCCGGGCCGGCCATCTCCAACAGCTTCGGCTTCGGGGGCCACAACGGCACCATCGTGATGGTGCCGCCCAGCTAGTGACCTGAGTCGTTGATCCGCTGGCAGTAGCTGGCGAGGCTGTCGAGGATCTCATCAGCGGTCTTGTGCCAGACGAATGGTTGGGGGTTGTCGTTCCAGTTGGTGATCCAGGTGCGGATCGATCGGACCAGTTCACGGACTGAGCGGTGGGTGCCGCGTTTGATCCATTTGGTGGTCAGCTCGGCGAACCACCGTTCCACCAGGTTCATCCAGGAGCTGTAGGTCGGGGTGAAGTGGAACTGGAAGCGGGGGTGGCGGACCAGCCATCGCTGGATCGACGGGGTCTTGTGGGTGGAGTTGTTGTCCAACACGATGTGGACGGCCAGGTGGTCGGGCACGTTGCGGTCTATGAGGTTCAAGAACCGCTGGAACTCCTCGGCCCGGTGGCGGGCGGTCATATCGGCGATGACCTGTCCCGATGCGACGTTGAGGGCTGCGTAGAGGTTGGTGGTGCCGTTGCGGACGTAGTCATGGGTCTGTCGTTCGGCCACGCCGGGCATGAGCGGCAGCACGGGAGCGGTGCGATCCAACGCTTGAATCTGCGACTTCTCGTCCACGCAGAGCACTACCGCGGCGTCGGGTGGGTTCAGATAGAGACCGACGACGTCTCGGACCTTGTCGATGAAGAACGGGTCAGGCGAGAGCTTGAAGCTTTCGACTAGGTGCGGTTTGAGCCCGAACGCTCGCCAGATCCGGCTGATCGCGGTCTGGTTCAGCCCGGTCGCCGCCGCCATCGACCTGGTCGACCAGTGCGTGGCATTGGCCGGCTGATCCTCGAGGGTCTTGACGATCACCCGCTCGACGTCTTCGTCGGTGATCTTGCGGGGCTGACCTGGACGGGGCTCGTCGTGTAGGCCATCGAGGCGCTCAGCCGCGAAACGGTTCCGCCACTTGCCCACCGTGTGGCGGGCCAGCATCAACTCCGCCGCGATCGCCGAGTTCGACACGCCCGGTCGGTCTGCGCAGGCCAGCACTATCCGACAGCGAAGAGCCAGCTTCTGGGCGCTGTTCGGCCGCCGAGCCCACCGCTCGAGGGTCCGACGCTCCTCCTCGCTTAGAACTATCGGGACAGCTACAGGGTCGGCCACGGCGCCTCCAATCGTCGCTTACGCCACGACCGAACGCGACCACCACCCCCAAAATTCCCTAGTGGACACGATTTAGCGACTCAGGTCACTAG
>DATGAX010000097.1:0-2311 GCA_035312965.1 Acidimicrobiales bacterium | reverse complement strand
GAAGGCGCCTCACGTAGGCGTTCTGCGGGGACAGCTCGACCATGGCGTTGGTCGCCTTGGCGCGGTGGATGCCTTCGATCGTCTCCTGAAGCGCCGACTCGGTGGGATCGGGCGTCTCCAGCTGGTACATGCGGGTGAGCGCGTTCTTGATCTGGGTGATGGTATTGCTCTTGAGCACCTGGATCGGGATGCCGTCGACTTCCGCTTCCTTGATCGGCGAATCCTTCCTCCGGTAGTAGTTTTTCAAGGTCAGGATCAGGTCCGCGTCCTCGATGTGGTTCTGCACCCGGACCGGCACCTTGAGGTCTGAGATGGCCTGTTCCAGGTAGTTCCGGCTGACGCCGTAGGGGAAGATGCTGAGGGCCTCGTGCACCCCCCGTGTCCGCGCCGGCTCCTGGGGCTCCCGGACCGCTGAGGTGCGCATGGCGGCGGGTTCGGCCACCCGGGCCATGATCGCTCCGTCGGCGCCTCGGGTCCGCATCTGGGGCGGCTTGATGATGCCCCGGAGGGCGGCGTCGACCACGTCGGCCAGCGGCTGGTGGACGGCCAGCCGGTCCCGATCGTGGATCTCGACCAGGACGTCGAAGGTCGGAGGGGATTTCCGTTCCAGCACCGACTTCTGCGTCCCCCGGCGCCGGGCCTCCTCATCGGAGAGGGTCACGGTCTGGATCCCGCCCAGCAGGTCGTTGAGCGTCGGGTTCACCATCAGGTTCTCGAGCGAGTTGCCGTGGGCGGTGGCCACCAGCTGCACCCCACGCTCGGCGATGGTCCTGGCCGCCGCCGCCTCCAGCTCCGTGCCGATCTCGTCGATGACGATCACCTGCGGCATGTGGTTCTCGACCGCCTCGATCATGACCGAGTGCTGGAGGGCGGGCGTGCGCACCTGCATCCGCCGGGCCCGTCCGATCCCGGGGTGCGGGATGTCGCCGTCGCCGCCGATCTCGTTGGAGGTGTCGACGATCACCACCCGCTTCTTCATCTCATCGGCCAGGACGCGGGCGCACTCGCGCAACATGGTGGTCTTACCGATACCGGGGCGGCCGAGCAGGAGGATGCTCTTGCCCCCCAGCACCATGTCCTTGATGATGTCGATGGTGCCGGTGATGGCGCGCCCGACCCGGCAGGTCAGGCCCACGATCTGGCCGGAGCGGTTGCGGATGGCGGAGATCCGGTGCAGGGTGCGCTCGATCCCGGTCCGGTTGTCATCTCCGAAGGAGCCTACCCGGGTGGCGACGAACTCCAGGTCCTCCTGGGTCACGGGAGTCTCGTCGAGCAGCACCTCGCTGTCGGGAAACCGTGCCTCGGGCTCGCGTCCCAGGTCGAGCACGACCTCCAGCAGCAGGCCCTGGTTGTCGAGGCGCCGCACCGCCCGGTTGAGGTGCGGCGGCAGGGCCTGGAAAAGCAGGTCCAGCTCTGCCGGGTCGGCCCGGGCCAGCCCGTTGGGCGCGCGTGACGGGCTCGGGATCATCCGTATTGCGGCACCAGCCGCTTCTCCCCCAGGGGGACTCGCCGCCGGGCCGGGACCTTGAGAGCCAGCTCCTTGAACATCAGCAGCTGCGAGGCGATCACCTCGAAGCCCTCCCGCTGGAGGAGCGCGATCGCCTCCTGATCATTCTGCCGCAGGCTGCACCACACCGGTCCCGGATGCCGTTCGGCGACGTAGGCCAGCCCCTGCTGGACGATCGCGGCGAGCAGGTCGCGCGGCTCGGGCCGGGCCATGAGGCCCAGGATCAAGGGACGGCCGCCGCCTCCCGGAGTGATCCCCAGCCAGCCGATCACCTCCACCCGGTCGACCACGAACTGCCGCCGCCGCACCGGCCGGGGCACGGCCCCCGTCCACCAGCCCAGCTGGAACGTGTCCCTCCATTCCTTGAAGGAGGAGGCCAGCACCTCGACCACCTCTTTAGGGGTCACCGCCCGGTAGAGGAGATAGAGTGAGAGCTGGTCCGACTTGCGCATGGCGCGCCAGCCGGGAACCTCGGGCGCCTGCCGCCGGGACACCGACTCGGCGAGCAGAGCCTGCTCGACCCCGACGGCCCGAAAGCCGCGGGCTCGGAACAGGTCCGCCACCGGGTCGCCGACTCCCACCCGGACGATGAACCGGGTCACGCCCCGCGCCAGTCCCTCGTTGCAGAGGTGGTCGAGGAGAGCCGTACCGGCGGCGAAACGGTCGAGGTCCGGGGCCAGCGACAGGTTCAGGATCTGCCAGGCTCTTCCGCCGGGAGCGGTCTCCGCCTGCACGAAACCCTGGATGCCCGATCGGCGCCCTTCCTCGCCCACGAAGACGTGGTCGGCGGGCGAGGTCAGCGGA
>DATGAX010000096.1:0-5365 GCA_035312965.1 Acidimicrobiales bacterium | reverse complement strand
GTGGTGACGCCGGGCCGTTCCTTCCCCGTGCCGGACTGCGGCCGGCCGCGGTCGGAGGCCAAGAAGTCGGAGACGGAGTGGGTGGTGTCGGATCTCCGCCCGGTGTGAACGCCCGTCGTGGGCGCGCCGACGCCGTACAATCGAGGGCGACGGTGAGTCGGTCGGGTGGTCGCGGCCGGGCAACTCGTTTGACCCGGTCGAGGAAGGTCGGGACTCCGCAGGGCAGGGTGCTGGCTAACGGCCAGTCGAGGTGACTCGAAGGAAAGTGCAACAGAGAGCAGACCGCCGATGGGCCCTTCCGGGGGTCACAGGCAAGGGTGCAACGGTGCGGTAAGAGCGCACCAGCGTCCGGGGTGACCCGGGCGGCTATGTAAACCCCACCCGGAGCAAGGTCAAGCGTGGGACGGCCGGCCCGGCCACATGTCCCCAGGTAGACCGCTCAGATGGATGGCCACCGGTCCGGGCTCCCGCCCGGATCACAGAATCCCGCCTACAGACCGACTCACCGTCACCGACCCCGCTGCGCCAACCCTTTGCCATGGGTGCGGAAGGGCATGCGGAGATTTCGTCCTTTGTGTACAGTTCCGGCCGGTCCGACACCCACTGGGGGGGTGGGACACGAACACATAGGAGGGATCGGGTTGTCCCGACGACTGCTTTACGCCCTGTCCGCCGGAGCTTTCGCGGCCGCCGGCCTGTTCACGGCCGGTGCCACCAAAGCGATCGCTGCCTCGTCCACACCCAGCGGTGCGGCCTGCCAACTGGCCGGCACCGCCAACTTCACTCCACCCGGGCTTACCTCGAGCTCCTCGAGCTTCACGTACGGCTTCCAAGGGAGCCTGAGTGGCTGCCAGTCGAACACAACGCCCGCCTCGCCCGCCTCGGGCACGGAAACCGCCGGCCAGACGATCAGCTACAACGGCGGCTCCTATCAGGAGCCACTCGCCAAAGGCACCGGCAGCTGCTCCAACAGCACTACCAGCGGTACGTCCATCACCCAATGGGCGGATGGTGACTACACCGTCGTCCAATACACGACGACAGGTGCGGCCGCCGCCGTCTCGCTCCAGGGAACCGTCGTCTCGGGGATCTCGCTGACCGGAACGGACAGCACCGGTGCGGCCAGCACCGTGACCATTCCGACCAACGAACCCTCCACTCCGGTGGGGGCCAACGTCATCGGCGAGCTCACGTTCAGCACGGCCAGCCCGACCGACGTGACGAACTGCGCCGGCTCCGGACTGACCAGCGCGGTCATCAACGGCTCGATTCAGACAGGTCAGTCGTAGAAGGCCGTTGTCGCCGCCGTCCGATGGACGGCACTCACACCCTCGGACCAGCCGTCGTGCCCGGCACGGCGGCTGGTCGCGGTCGGCCCCGGCGTCCCGGCACCTGTCGTTCTGTGAAGGAAAAGTAGGGAATAGCCCACTTTTTCCTTCACAGAAACGGCGCCCCGGCCGGCCCGACACGGCTGCCCCGACACGGCCGCCCCGACACGGCCGCCAGTGCAACTCACGCCCGAGAGTGAGGGATATCCGAGGGGACGGACTTTCGGCTCTCCTCTGGCAATCCGCCTCGCCCGTCGGTACCGTCCACGTCGATGGGCCAGGGCACCCAGAGGGGTAGACGGACCGGAATCCGGTCGGTGCTGGCCCTGGCCGTGGCCGGGACCGCCGCCGCCGGGTGCAGCAGCGGCGCCGCCCGTCACGCCGCGTCATCCACGACGGCGGCCGGGACGGCGGGGTCCGACTGCGGCGCCTTCGAGTTCCCCGCCCGCGGCTTCTTCCAGCCCGGCCGGACCGACGGGGCTGTCATCGACCGCCCGAAGTGCCACCTGACCCCGCAGAACTTCACATGGCTCGGCGATCCCCAACATCCTTGGACGCTGACCATCCAGGCCTCTCCCGAGGTCTTCGTGAGCCCGCGCTCGGGCGGCACCAACGCCCTGATCGTCGGCCTGTTCACGGGCGCCCAGAACGAGCCCTACTTCTTCAGCCAGGTGGCCGCCACCGGCACTCCCCCGGACTGGACCCAGCCGGCCGGCACCACTGGGTGGGAGGAGGTCAACTCGGTCCAGGCCACCTTCGACAACGGCAAGACGGTCACCCTCGACCGCGGCGCGGGTCAGGACGACTTCGAGACGGCGGTGCCGTCGGGGGCCACCAAGCTGACCGGCCTCACCGTGAACTGGGGCCCGAACTACGGCAACCCGAGCATCACCTGGCCCGCCGGCAGCTAGCGCGCCGTTGGTACACTGACCGGACCCGGATGCCGGGTGATGGGGGCAAGCGAGGGATCCTTCGGGTGCCGTCTCACCAAGCGCCCGGTCGCTCTCCGACCGCACCACTTCATCGCACTCTCCCGGAGCTCCCTTGGCATCGATGTCCAACCGGCTGGTCCGCCTGGACGGACTGCGCGGCGTGGCCGTGCTCTCGGTGGTGCTCTTCCACGCCGGCTCGTACCTCGTGCCGTCGGCCGCCCCGAACCTCCTGCCGGGCGGCTTCCTCGGGGTGGATCTGTTCTTCGTGCTGAGCGGGTTCCTGATGACGAGCATCCTCCTGGAACCGAGCCAGAGCTACGGCCGCTTCTACGTCCGGCGGGTGGCCCGCATCTTCCCCGCCCTCTACGTCTTCCTGGCCGGCTACCTGCTCTACACCTGGGCCGAGGGCGGCCCGGGGGTCACCGGGATCCGCTCCTACGTGCTGATCGCCCTCGGCATGGGCAACTGGAGCCCGAGCGTGGGGACCACCCTGCCGTTCGGACTGGCCCAGACCTGGAGCCTGGGAGTGGAGGAACAGCTGTACCTCCTGTGGCCGCTCGTCGTGGTCCTGTACGGCCGGACCCGCCCCAACCGGCTGCGGCACGTCTGCGTGGTCGGCATCGCCGGCTCGCTCGTGCTGAAGGCCCTTCTGTGGCACCACGGGGTGCCGGCCACCCAGATCTACAGCCGGACCGACGCCCGCCTCGACGACTTCCTGGTCGGTGCGTTCGTCGCCACCCTCTGGCACGGGCGGGAGCACCGGATCGCTCCCCGCCACCTGGGCGGCCTGACCGCGACCGCGGGCGCCTTCCTGGCCGTGTGCCTGGCGGTGGCCCACCCGTACTCGTCGCCCTGGCTGTACGAGGGCGGCTTCACCGCGGTGGCCGTCTGCTGCGGAATCATCCTCTACGCCTGCCTGCACCGGACGGCGGCCACCGGCTTCGCCGACAGCCGGGCCCTCCGCTCGCTCGGCCGCTACTCCTACGCCGCCTACCTGTGGCACCCGGCGGTCTTCCTCGGCGCCGCCCAGCTCCTTCCCGGCGACCTGTTCGTGCGGGTGGCCGCCGCCACCGTGGCCCTGGCCGCCGTAGTCGTGGCGTCGACTCGCTGGGTCGAGGAGCCGCTGCGCCGCCTGGCCTCGCGCCCGACCAGGCCGGCGCGCCCCGTGACACCGGTGCTCACCCTCCTCCCCACCTGACGGGCACAGTGGACCGGTGATCCTGGAACACGCCCTCCTCCCCGTGGCGGCCGAGCGAGCGGAGGAGTTCGAGACCGCCTTCGCCCGGGCCCGGGGCCTCATCTCGGCCATGCCGGGCTTCCGGCGCCTCAGCCTCTCCCGCTGCCTCGAGCAGCCCGGCACCTACCTGCTCCTGGTGGAGTGGGACTCCCTCGAGGCCCATACCGAGGGCTTCCGGCGCTCGGCCGAGTACGAGGAATGGCGGTCGCTGCTCCACCACTTCTACGACCCGTTCCCGACCGTGCTGCACTTCGCCCCGGTCTCGCCGGTCTAGGGGACGGGCGGAGCAGCCGGGTCGCCCACCCGGCGGCGGACCAGGCGCCAGCCCAGCACTCCGATGCCGGTGAGCAGGGAGGCGAACACCAGGAACACGGCGATTCCGCCCGTGGCACCGATCACCGCCTCCACGCCCGAGGCGAAGGTGTGGCGGGCGTGGCGCCAGGCCTTCTCCAGTCCGCTGGCCGGCTTGGGCGGCTTGACGATCACGCCCGGCTTCGGGCGTTCTGACACGTTGACGCTGAGCGTCGAATAGCTCGTCTGGTTCTCAAGGACCTGGAGCTGGCCCTGGAGCTGTTCGATCTGGGTTTGCAGGTCGCTGATCTGGCTCTCGACCGAAAGGATGTCCCCTATGGTCACCGCCCGGGCCAGGACCTGCTCGAACTGCGTCCTCGTGTCCTGCAGGGCGCCTACCCGGGCCTGCAGGTCAACGGAGGAGGCGGTGACGTCCTGCCCCGAGGTCGTCACCGTGTTGACCGAACCGGTCTTCTCCACGATTGCGACGAGCGTCTCGAACGAGCCCACCGGCACCCGGAGCGTCAGCGAGCCTGAGGGCGGCGCCGAGTCGGTCGGGGTGGCCATCGTGGTGCCGGACACGAAGCCACCCAGGGCGACGACCCGGCTGGAGATGGCAGCCAGGGTGTCTCCGAGCTGGCCGGACTTGACCGTCACCGAGATGGAGCCCGTCTTGACCACCTTGGTCGCCAGTGGGGGGACCTCGTTGGGGATGGCCTCGCCGGCCGCGCGGGACGAACCCGACGCGCCGGCCAGGCCGGCGCTCGCACCCGAGCCCACCGAGGCATCCGAGCCCGCCGGGCCCCCCGAGGCCGTCGAGGCGGGCGCCGGCGCGGCGACATCCAACCCCCCGCCCGCGCCACTCGCGGCAAAGGGCGGCGTGGCGGCCGCTCCCTGACCCACCCCTGCGGCGACGGACCGCGCTCCCTCCGTCACGGACTTTCCGGCCGGCAGGGTGGTAGCGGCTGCGGCCCGGTCAGCCGGGCCGGAGTGGGCACGGGTCGAGCCGCCGCCACCGGCGAGGGCGGCCATGGTCAGCCCGGCCGCCACAACGGCGGCCGAACCCCCCACCACCCAGGGCTTCGACCGGGCCTGGTGCGGCAGCCGCCGCCGCAGACGATCGGCAGCGCTCCTGACAACGGATCCCACAGCTGAATGCTCCATGACCCGTATGACGACGCCACGGCGGGAAAAGTTCGCGCCGGCGCGCGAAACGTCTCAGTAGTAGATCGACCGCCAGTTGGCCGCCGACGGTTGGAACTGCCCGGCCGGACCGCGGCCGAACAGGCCGAGGAGGTTGGATGTCATCTGGCCCACCACGTCGCTCGACGACAGGTCGGGTATCCATGACACGGTTCCGGTGTCGAACACTCCGGCGCCGGACTCGGGGTCCGTGTAGTACGTGGTGTCCGACGCCGGGTTCCTGACATTCGTCTGCACCGCGTATCCCGGCATCGGCGAGTGGGCCAGCACTTCGACGTTGGCCGGGCTGACGCCCGGCTCGACCTGGTCGAAGTCGCTGACCAGGAGGCCCGGGACCTCGGAGCCGGTCTGCAGGCCGGTTCCCGTGAACAACC